>RDXA01000190.1 GCA_004292705.1 Sphingomonadales bacterium
TGACCATGTGCCGCAAGATACTGCGCGAGCGCGATGGCCAGCGCGCTCTTGCCGCTGGCGGTCGGCCCTGCAATGAGCGCAAGGGGAAGTTCAGGAGTGACAGACATGCTCATCGCGCGGCTGATAGCAGAGACGGACGAATGTGAAACGTGTCTCGCGACTCTGGCAGATGCGCTGGCTGACCGGGGCGTTACGCTGGTATCGACCGACCTTACAGGCGATCTGCTGGAACTGGCGTGCGAGGGCGATCGGGCAGCTGTGCTTGCCGCAATCGACACTGCCTTTGCGCCCGCCGACATGCTCGTTTCCAACGGTCCTATCGAAGTGCCGCAGCTGTTCGTTTCCGACATGGATTCGACCATGATCGGCCAGGAATGCATCGACGAATTGGCCGACTATGCCGGTATCAAACCGCAAATCGCTGCCATCACCGAACGTGCGATGCAGGGCGAACTCGACTTCGAAACGGCGCTGCGTGAGCGGGTGGCGTTGCTGGCGAACCTTGATGAAGGCGCGATCCACACCTGCCTTGCCGAGCGTATCACTGCCACCCCCGGGGCAAGAACGCTGGTGGCCACGCTGGCGGCGCTCGGCACGCGCACTGTTCTGGTCACTGGCGGTTTCCATCATTTCGCCGATCCGGTGGCCGAGATGCTCGGCTTTCACCGTGTGGTCGGCAACCGGCTTGCTGTCGAAGGCGGCAAGCTCACCGGCGGGTTGATCGGACCGATCACGGACAGCGCGGTCAAGGCGGCGGTGCTGCGCGAGGAACTCGGGTTGCTGGGCGAGGGGGCGCACAGCCTTGCGACCGGAGACGGGGCCAATGATATCCCGATGATCGAAGCGGCGACCTATGGCTTTGCCTATCGCGCCAAGGCCAGGGCGAGAGCGGCGGCCAATGGCCGGATCGATGCCGGCGATCTGACTGCGGTGTTGACCCTGTTGGGGGTTCAGCGTGAGGAATGGCGCGACAACTGACCGACCGCGGCGAACCTTTCGGCGAAAAAGGGTTTTCGTTGCAACAGCGAATCGGCTATTAACATTCGTGTAAGCAAGAGACGGCTAAGCCTTACCCGACTCGAAGGACACCGCCCGCATGACCAGCACCGCTCGTTCCGCCTATCATCAGATGTTCGCCGCCGATGGCACGGTGCTGTTGCACCCTGAACGTCCGCAGGCGCGCTATCGGCCCCTCCGCGCCGTGAGCAACTTCCAGAAGCTGATGAAGGACAAGGAAGATACCTCGCTGGTCTTCAAGATCTTCGAATCGCTTCCTTCTTCAAGCTTCATGGATCGGGTCAAGGCTCTGACCCTGTCCGAGCGCGGGGCCTTTCTGCGCCAGCGCGAGCCTTCGCTGCCCGAGGTGCTCGATGATCACGCAGCCCTGCGCCGCACCCCGAAGGGCTCGCTGGCGCACGCCTATTGCGACTTCATGGAGACTGAAGGCCTTTCAGCGGCAGGGCTGGTGGCGGAGTTCGACCGGCTCGGACGGCCCAAATATCCCGATCTGGTCGAATGGTTTGTCAACCGTTCGCGCGATACGCATGATCTGTTCCACGTGCTGACCGGCTATGGCCGCGATGCGCTGGGCGAACAATGCGTGCTGCTGTTCACCCATGGCCAGTCACCGAGCCAGGGGCACCTGCTGATCGGCTATGCGGGGGCGGCCAACATCAAGAAGATGGCCAGGGGCAGCGCTGCCCCGGTCTTCGGCGCGGTGCGGCAGGCGCATCGGACCGGCAAGGGCGCACCGCAACTGATGGCGCAGCCAATCCGCGCGCTTCTGGCACGTCCGCTCGACGAGGTGCGTGCCGAGTTGCGCATCCCGCAGCCGACACAATATCGTGAATGCCACCGCATTTGGCAGGCCGAGGGGCTCGATCCCTATGATCTGCTCGCCAGCACCAAGCCTTCGCCGGACCTCGTCGCCGCCTGATCTGACAGTTTTTCGGACTTTGTCTCGCGCTGCGCGGCAGCGCGGCTGTCAGAGCTGCGCTGCGCTAGAGCCAGCTGGCGATTTGATCGAGCGGCTTCTTCTGCAAGGCCTTGGCGGGCACTGTGGCATCTATGGCAGGGTGACCAACCACCACGATCATCAACGGCTTTTCCCATTCCGGCCGGCCGCAAACCTGCCGCAGAAATCCCATCGGTGAGGGCGTATGGGTCAGCGTTGCCAATCCCGCTTCGTGGAGCGTCGCCAGCAACAGCCCGCAGGCAATGCCGACGCTTTCGTTGACATAATAGTTCTGGGTTTGCCCATCTTCTGCGATCCCGCCTTTGCGCTGGGCAAACACCACGATGAGGTAGGGAGCGGTGTCCAGAAAGTGCTTGTCGGCGTCTGTGCCAAGCTCGCGCAAGGCCGCAAGCCATTCCTCGCCCGCTTTCGGGCTGCCGCTGTCCGCACCATAGAACGCACGTTCCTTGGCCTCGGCTGCCTCGCGGATGGCCCGCTTCTTGTCCGGTGAGCAGACCACAGCGAAATGCCACGGCTGATGATTGGCCCCGCTCGGAGCGCTGCCGGCTGCCCGGATCGCCGCCTCGATCACGGCGCGCGGAACCGCGGCGTCTGAGAAGAACCGGCAGGTGCGTCGCTCCGCCAGACGTGCGGCGAATGCCTGGGCGCGGGTGATCCTGTCCGGATCGGGAATGTCGGGCAAAACGTAAGGGACGGTCACATGATCGCGCATCGGCCGCCCCTTACGCAATCATGCATCAGTGCGACGCGACCAGCTTCGTATCGCCGGTGCGGGCGTTGTAGAACAGCTCGTAATGCCAGTCCTCGCATAGATCGAGCCCGTCCCAGACCGCCTGTTCACCATCGTCATAGACTACCAGCATGTGCCAGTCGCAGGTGTTTTCCGATCGGCGGAAATCGATTTCGACCTCCTCGCCGTCGCCGAGCACGTCGCGGCCGAGGATATCTTCCTGCCACGATGTCTCGCTGGCCGGGGCAATATAGACCTCTGAAATCGTGTAGCCGGTGGAGTTCACCACCGTGATCCTCTCAAACATCTGTGCCCAGACAGGCACGGCCGCTGCGGCCGCCAGCATGACGGCACCGGCAAAGCCTGCAAAAATTTTTGTTCTCGTCATAATGTCTCCCCCCGGAGCGCATGAGCGCCCATAAATGTCGCAATACTGCGTTTCGCAGCACTTCAAAAGACCGATCCGCCCGCAGGCCTGGAAAATCGGCTCATGGCAATGGACAGTTAACTGACATTGATGTAAGTATGGCGCAACAAGCACACACCGCCAATCGCGCAAAGGATCCCGTTTATGGCGCTGCTCGATCGTCCGTTGGTTGCTCAGGATCGCAAGGTCTCCGGCTTCCGCCCGCTCAAGGTTCTGCACCACTTCGGCAAGCTGATCGAAGACAAAGAAGATACCGAGCAGGTGTTCCACATCATAGAGGCGACCAAGGGCAAGCGCAGCCATGCTCAGGCCCATGCCTTCATCCGCTCGCCCGAAGGTCAGCGCTTCATGCGCGACGGTGTCGATATCCCGGCCATGCTCGATGATCACGCGCGCTGGGCCGATTGCGGGCCGGACAGCGTGGCGGCGCATTACATTGCCTTCATGAAGCGCGAGGGGCTGTCGGCCGCAGGGCTGGTGGCGGAAAGCCACAAGTGGGCGCCGCCCGAAAGTCTGCCGCAGGACCAGACCCAATGGTATTTCGACCGGCTGCGCGACACCCATGATCTGTTCCACGTGCTGACCGGCTATGGCCGTGACGCGCTGGGTGAGGCGAGCCTGCTGGCCTTTAGTTATGAGCAGAACCACAATGGCGGCATCCTGTTCATTGCTTATGCCGGCGCACGCCAGATCAAGAAGGTGAGCGGCACCAAGGCTCCGCTGTTCGCCGCGATCAAGGAAGGGCGAAGGCTCGGCAAGGCTGCGGCCAAGATTGCGCATCAGGATATCGCGGCGCTGATGCGTGAGGATATCGGTGCAGCGCGGGCGCGGCTGAATATCGGCAAGCCTGAGGCTTACCGGGAGTGCCTTGCTATCCTCGAAAGTGAAGGCATCGCCCGCGAGCAGTTGACGCTCGGAGGAGCGCAGGCGGCCTGAGGCGCTTCAGCGCAATTCCTTGCGGATCACCAGCTTGAGGCCCGACCAGGTCTCGTCGATCGCGCAGACCTTGGTGTCGACCAGCCCGAGGGGCAGGCACACCTCGCGGATCGTGTCCTCCGTGATGTCGGTCGGCACCTTCGAAGCTTTCTTGGGCCAACTCACCCAGATCTGACCGTCGGGCGCGATCTGGTGGCGCAAGCTCTTGAGGTGCGCCTCGAGTCCCGCCCTCTCAGTCACGAAGACATGCGCGGCATCGATCCCCTCGGAAGGGCTGCCGACGAAAGTCAGCTCCAGAGCATATTCGTCGATCTCGTCAATGACGTGTTCGGGCATGGCGTCGAACCACACACGCATACCGTCGCGCAAGGTGAGCTTCTTGGCGAGCGGCGTCCCGGAGTAACCCGAAGCCACCGGAGCCTAGCCTTCCATCCATTCGTCGAAGAACCGCTGGTTGGCAGCGCGCATTTCGGTGAGCGGGACGCCCAGCACGGAATCGCCGCCGACGGTGCCGATCCGTTGGAAGCCGATCTGTGCGGTCTCGTCGTTGCGGGTGCCCTTGGCGAGCGCGGCGTTGAGTGCAGCGACATCGGGGACGGCAATCAGGTAACGGCCCTGATCCTCGCCGAACCACCACTGCGCGGGGGTGTAATCGGGGTTGC
>RDXA01000191.1 GCA_004292705.1 Sphingomonadales bacterium
GAGACGCTCGATCACGCGGGCGGAGAGCGCGGCCCGTTCCGTAAGTGAAGGCACAATCAGATATTCGTCCGGCGAGTGGATCGCGCCGCCACGCACGCCCATGGTGTCGACCACCGGCACTCCGCACGCGGCAATGTTGTTGCCATCGCATACCCCGCCGGAAGGTTGCCAGCGGATAGTCTGCCCGAGCTCTGCCCCGCATTCCCGCACCAGATCGAAAAGGCGTTGCGCCTTGGCGTCCACTTTCTTGGGCGGACGGGTCACGCCGCCGTGGCGGTGGGTAGCGACCTCGTGCCCGGCTTCGATCGCGGTCAGCAAATGGCCGAGCGCATGATCGAATGCTGCGCCGGCCTCGACGCTCTTTGGCCGTATGTTGAAGCGCAGCACCGCGTGATCGGGCACGACGTTGTTGGCAGAGCCGCCCTCGAGCTTTGCAGGGTTGATGGTGATCTGGTCGCTTTCGAGGGCCTTCAGCCCAAGAATCAGATCAGCGGCGGCGACAATCGCGTTGCGACCCTCGTGCGGGTTGCGTCCGGCGTGGGCGCTCTTGCCGGTGAAGGTGATCGAGTAGTTACCCGTCCCCCCACGCTCGTGCGCCAGCGTGCCATCGTGCAGCGCGGCGGGTTCATAGGTCAGCGCGGCGATCTTGCCTGCTGCCAGATCGGCGATCAGCCCGGCGCTGGCGAGCGATCCGGTTTCCTCGTCCGAATTGATGATCACGTCATAGCCGAGGCCCGATGCGGCGGCGGATTGTTCGAAAGCGAGCAGTGCATGAAGCATCACCGCGATTCCGCCCTTCATGTCGGCGACGCCGGGGCCGTTGAGTGTCACATTGTCGATCCAGCGCTGGGTCTGGAAGGCGTGATCCGCCGGGAATACCGTGTCCATGTGCCCCGTCAGCAGGATGCGGCGATTGGCCTCGGGTCGCACCCGCACCACAAGGTGCTGGCCGTGGGGCTTGTCGAAGGTGGAACCATCGGTTGCGATGGCGGTGACGGGGGCGGGATCGACCAGCTCGACGCGGCCGGGCAAGGCGCTGAACGCATCGGCCAGCGCGTAAGCCTGCTCTGCCAGACCGGCCAGATTGCTGGTGCCAGTGTTGATTGTGCTCCACGCCTGAACCTGCGCCAGCATCGCTGCGGCGTCGATCATGCTCGGGTTCCGGTCCTCTCTCATGACTTCCCTCTAGCCATGTGCGCGGGCGGGGCCAACCCGTTGCAATCGCGTTTGCCCTGCGCCATAGGGCCAGCCGTCCTCTCCTCCCCGGGATGCGCACCTTGCCTGCTCAACGAGGACTTGAATGACTGAGATGACCACCCGCGCCGGCGTTGCGATTGATCCCCGGCTGGCCGTTTTGATCGACGCGTGGCATATGGAGCGTTCGGGAAAGCCGCATGATGCCGAGGCCTACAAGGCGTTCCTGACCGAAATCGGCTATCTCGTTCCCGAGCCCGGTGAATTCCAGATCGGCACGCAGAACGTCGATCCCGAGATCGCGACCATGGCTGGGCCGCAGCTGGTGGTGCCGATCCTCAACGCCCGCTTCCTGCTGAACGCGGCGAACGCGCGCTGGGGGAGCCTTTATGACGCCTTCTACGGCACCGATGCGCTGGACGCTCCGGCTCCTACTCCGGGCGGATATGACCGGGCGCGCGGGCAGGCGGTGATCGACCGGGTGCGGGGTTTTCTTGATGAAACACTCCCGCTGGCAGGCGGAAAAAGCTGGGTTCAACTCACCAGCCGCGACGATATCCAACTTGCTGACCCGGCTCAGTATGTTGGAAGTACGCAAAAAGGTTTAATTTTCAAAAACAACGGTCTGCATATCGAAGTTGTGTTCGATCCCAGCACGCAGGTCGGCGGTGACGACAAGGCCGGAATCGCCGATGTGGTGATCGAATCTGCGCTCACCACCATCGCCGATTGCGAGGATTCGGTCGCGGCTGTTGATGCCGAGGACAAGCTCCTCGCCTACACCAACTGGCTCGGCATCATCCGCGGCGATCTGGCGGAGAGCTTTGACAAGGGCGGCAAGACCCTCACCCGCACGCTCGCAGGCGACAAGACATACACCGCGCCCGATGGCGCCGCGCATACCCTCAAGGGCCGCAGCCTGATGTTCGTGCGCAATGTCGGCCACCTGATGACCAACCCGGCGATCCGTCTGGCCGATGGCAGCGAGATTCCCGAGGGCATCATGGACGCGGTCTTCACCTCTGCGATCTCCACGCTGGATGTCGAAGGCCACGGCAAATTCGGCAACTCGCGTTGCGGATCGATCTACATCGTGAAGCCCAAGATGCACGGGCCGGAAGAATGTCTTTTCACCAATGACTTGTTCGACGCGGTTGAGGATTTGCTCAAACTCCCGCGCTATACCATCAAGGTTGGCGTGATGGATGAGGAGCGCCGCACTTCGGCCAACCTCGCCGCCTGCATCCACGCGGTGAAGAACCGCATCGTCTTCATCAACACCGGCTTCCTGGACCGCACCGGCGACGAGATCCACACCTCGATGCGGGCCGGGCCGATGCTGCGCAAGGGCGCGATGAAGGGCAGCGAATGGCTCAAGTCCTATGAGGCGCGCAACGTCGCCATCGGCCTCAGGCATGGCCTGTCGGGCAAGGCGCAGATCGGCAAGGGCATGTGGGCCGCGCCCGATCTCATGGGGCAGATGATGGTCGAAAAGATCGGCCACCTGCGCGCGGGCGCCAACACCGCATGGGTGCCATCGCCGACGGCCGCGACGCTCCATGCGCTGCATTACCATCAGGAGGATGTCTTCGCGGTGCAGAAGGCGCTGCCGGAACCGATGGGCCTCGACGCGCTGCTTTCCATTCCGCTGGCGCAGGGTGCAAACTGGTCGACCGAGGAAATCCGCGAGGAGCTCGACAACAATTGCCAGGGCTTGCTGGGTTATGTGGTGCGCTGGATCGACCAGGGTGTCGGATGCTCCAAGGTGCCCGACATCAACGATGTCGGTCTGATGGAAGACCGCGCGACTTTGCGCATCTCGTCGCAGCACATCGCCAACTGGCTGCTGCACGGGGTCATCACCGAGGATCAGGTGATGGATTCGCTCGCCCGCATGGCCGCCAAGGTCGATGCGCAGAACGCTGGCGATCCGCTCTACCAGCCGCTGACCGGCAACGAGGGCGAGGCTGCATTCAGCGCGGCGAAAGACCTGATCTCCAAGGGGGTGGAACAGCCGAGCGGCTACACCGAACCGCTTCTCCACGCGTGGCGCTTGCGCAAGAAGGCTGGGTGAACGCTTTGGCTACTCTTTTCGGCTAATTCTGCGGCACCCGGATGTTCGGGCGGCCAGGGCAGGTTACATTGGGTGAGATTGTCGAACAGGTCTACATGACGCTGGTCAGCGCGATCAGCCTCGTGTTTTTTGGCGGCGTGGCGTTTTATATCATGCACGCCAGCACCGAGCGTTGGCGCGACTATGAACGGCTTTACGAGGCTGCCAACCTGCCGAAGCCGATCGGCAAAAAGTTGACCGGGATGGTCCGGATTTCACAGCCTGGGTATCGGTTCGGGCATTTGTCGGGCGATCTCAAATCGCACCGCCATCCGCCTGTCATGGTGGGAGTTTACGCCGATGGGCTGAGCCTATCGATCGTGCCGCCTTTCAAATATGGCTGCCGCGACCTGTTCCTGCCGTTTGACAAGATGACGATCGAACCTGCTGCGTGGGATATCCTCGATAGCGAATACGGGGTGCGCATGGATGGCGTGGACGGCATCGAAATCCTGATGTTTTCCAACGTTCTGCAATGGGCAGCAGAGAAGTCTGAAATCCTTGGCCTGATGCTGCAACGGGCCGAAACGGTGCGCGCGGTTCAACGCGCCTGAAGGTCTTGCCGGGCAGCGCCCAGGACCCCGCGCCACTTTGACAAGTTCCGCCACGCTCACCGTTCGAGCCAGCCGAGCGGCGACTATTCGGCCGCTTGTTTCGCAGCTCGCCGAGCCTGCGCAGTTATTGCCTTCTTGATCATAGACTTAGCTGCCTTTGGCCCGTCACCATCAAGCGCGTCTCGCTTGATGACATCGTTTGTCAAAATGACGCGGATCTGATCGTCCGTGACTTTCACTCCGTCAAAGAGTTTCCGTATCTCCCGCCGTATACACGTAATGACCTGATCTGATTGAATAACCTCAGAAATCACAAAACGATTTACGATTTGTGCCTGCTTATGGAAAGCATCAAGGGCGTCAGACGACACACTTTCGCGACAGAGCATTGCCAACTTTTCAACGTCGTCTTGTGACCGCATCGACAATTCGGTGATATTGAAGGAGCAGACCTCTTCCCAATCAATTGGTTGATTGAACTTGATCCGGAAAATTCGCCATTCGACCGAGTTGGTTAGGATGATCCACTCAATCCCTTCGTGCGCACCGTAATTGACTGCTTGTCGAAGGTGGTTTTCGGACAAGCTAGTACCAGCGGATTTTACTTCAGCGAGATAATGGACCTTGCCTTCGACACGGATTGCGAGGTCACAAAAGGTGCCACGAATTTGCTGTTCACTGGTGAGTTCCTCGTACTTGTCGTAACCGAAAATCTCACACAGCATGTCTTTGATAACCGTTACGGTATCTGCTTCGGACACATCTCTCTGGGCGATTTGGCGGACGATGCGCTGATACTTCTTCAGTCCGGCAGCAAGTCGATCGTGTGTCTTTTTAGCAATTTTCATCTCGGCCCCCAAATGCGTCCGTACGGTAAAACGGTGCCCTGCTATTCCTATGCCGTCAATACCTCAGCTAAATCAACAAACTCCGCGACACTCACCGTCTCTGCCCGCCGTGTCTCATCGATGCCGAGGGTGGAGAGTGCCTCCAGCGCGCCCGGCACACCTTTCAGGCTCTGGCGCAGCATCTTGCGGCGCTGGCCAAAGGCGGCCTCGGTGAGGCGTTCTAGTATCCGGGCCGAAACGCCCTCCGGCATCGCGGCAGGGGTCACGTGGACGATTGCGCTCATTACCTTGGGCGGCGGTGTAAAGGCGCTGCGGTGGACTTTCATCGCCAGCCGCGCCTCGGCGCGCCATTGGGCCAGCACGGCGAGGCGGCCATAGGCGTCATCGCCTGCCGAAGCGACGATCCGGTCCGCCACCTCGCGCTGGAACATCAGGGTGAGCGACTGCCATAGCGGCGGCCAGTCCTCGCCGCCGAGCCAGCGCACGAACAGCGCGGTGCCCACGTTATAGGGCAGGTTCGAAAGCACGTGGAACGGCTCTCCTCCCATCAGCGCCTTGTGATCAAGCTTTAGAGCATCACCTTCGATTACAGCAAGTTGGCCGGGAAAGCTCTCACTCAACTCCGCAAGCGCGGGGAGGCAACGGCGATCCATTTCGATGGCAGTGACCCGCGCTCCGGCCCTCAGCAGCGCGCGGGTGAGGCCGCCGGGGCCGGGACCAACCTCGAGCACCTGCGCGTCGGTCAGGTCGCCCGGCAGCGCCGCGATGCGGGCAAGCAGTTGTTCGTCGAGCAGGAAATTCTGCCCGAGCGCCTTGGACGCTGCGAGATTATGTCGTTGAATAACCTCGCGGATGGGAGGGAGATCAGTCACGCCTGCTGGCCCGGGCCGCTGCCATCTCGCCCGCCATGCGAATGGCTGCGGCCATTGCGCCCGGATCGGCCAGCCCTTTGCCCGCAATGTCGAAGGCCGTGCCGTGATCGGGCGAGGTGCGGATGATCGGCAGGCCGAGGGTGACGTTCACGCCCTCGTCGAACTCTATTGCTTTCAGAGGGATAAGCGCCTGATCGTGATACATGCACAAGGCCGCATCATAGCCCTGCCGTGCCCGCGGGGTGAACAGCGCGTCGCCGGGGACGGGACCGACAACATCGATCCCCTCGGCCAGCAGCGCGGCGATGGCAGGGGCGATGATCCGCGCCTCTTCATCACCGAACTGGCCACCTTCACCCGC
>RDXA01000067.1 GCA_004292705.1 Sphingomonadales bacterium
CATGGTTTCGGCCAGCACCACGCCGATGCCCTGCGTCCCCTCGATCAGTTTGATCACCACCGGCGGGCCCTTCACCGCCTTGATGATCTCCTCGGCCTGCTTGGGATCATTGGCATAGGCGGTCAGCGGCAGGCCCAGCCCGTGCTTGGCGAGGATCTGCAAGCTGCGCAACTTGTCGCGGCTGCGGCCAATGGCGACGCTTTCGTTCAGCGACCAGACCCCCGCCATCTCGAACTGCCTGAGGATCGCGAGGCCATAATTCGTGATCGAGGCACCGATACGCGGGATCACCGCATCATAGGCGTGGATCGGCGCGCCATTGTAGAACACCTGCGGACGGTGGCTGGCGATGTGCACGGTGCAGCGCAGCGTGTTGAGAATTTCGAGCGTGTGCCCCCGCGCCTCGGCGGCCTCCTTCAGCCGCTTGTGCGAATAGAGGTTAGCGTTGCGCGCCAGCATCGCGATTTTCATGAGGACCCTTTCAAGACCGGGTGTTTACCGGCGGACGCGCCCCATATGCGCTATTGCAGGGGATTGCAGCCACGAATGACCGCTATCCACCATCATGCGCCGCCTGAGTGCGGTGCGCCCGATCAGCATCGGAAACTGCATCTGCGAGCGATCCGCCAGACTGATTTCCGCCCGGAACGTCGCATTACCGATTCTCAGCGGCGTCTTTATGACAAAGCGGGTCTGCTGATCGCCATTGGAACTGGTGATACCGCGCACATCGACATGGATCGCTTCGCAAAAGTGCCGAGTCCCGCCCCAATCGACCGCGAAACGCACGAAGCGAGCGCCATCGCGCAGGAAATCGTCGAGCACATGGGCGTGAAGCGATGACGTGCGCGCGCCGGTGTCGATCTTGGCCGGGATGCCCGCAAGGCCCAGTCCGGGCAGATCGACCAGTTCGCGCCAACCGACCACCATCAGAGGCTTTGCCGCCTTCAAGGCAGGATCGCCATCCCGTCCCCGCCTTCGCCCACTTTCAACCGGCGCAGCACGGTGCCGCTGGCGAAATCGACTTCGGCCACGGTATCGCTGGCGGTTTCAGCGACGTAGACGCGCTCGCCATCGTCCGACCACAGGATCGTCACCTGAAAGCGCGCCTCGGCCTCGGCGGGGCTGGAAACGGCAATGGTGCGGATC
>RDXA01000068.1 GCA_004292705.1 Sphingomonadales bacterium
GAGCTGGTACGGCAGGCGCGCGGGAGCAAGGTGCCGGAGAGCTTCTATACTGACCCGCTGATGTATCAGGGCGGCTCGGACTCCTTCCTGCGGCCCCGGCAGGACGTCCCGCTGGGCGACCCCGCATGGGGCTGCGACATGGAGGGCGAGATCGCCTGCATCACCGGCGATGTGCCGATGGGCTGTTCGGTCGAGGAAGCGGCAGGGCACATCAAGCTGCTGATGCTGGTGAACGACGTCAGCCTGCGGGGCCTGATCCCGGCGGAGCTGGAGAAGGGCTTCGGCTTCTTCCAGTCCAAGCCCGCCAGCGCCTTCTCGCCGGTTGCGGTGACACCGGACGAACTTGGCGATGCGTGGGCGAACGCACTCGTTCATCTGCCGCTGATGGTGGACCTGAATGGCCAACCGTTTGGCCGGGCCAATGCCGGGGTGGATGCGACCTTCACTCTCGCGCAGCTCGTCGCCCATGCTGCCAAGACCCGCAATCTTGGCGCAGGCACAATCATCGGCACCGGCACGGTCTCCAACAAGGGTGCCGATGGCGGGCCGGGCCAGCCCGTGGCCGAGGGCGGCGCGGGCTATTCGTGCATCGCGGAAATCCGCATGATCGAGACCATCCGCGATGGCGCACCCGCAACACCATTCATGCAGGCAGGCGACATGGTGCGGATCGAGATGCGTGACGAACACAACCATTCGATCTTCGGTGCGATCGAGCAGCATGTCGTGGCGGTCTAGCCTGCGCGGCTGATCGCGGCGACGCCGTCACCCCGTCATTGCCCTGTCATTGCGGGGTCATTGCGGGGTCATTGCGGGGTCGTTGCCCTCTCGTTGCCACATCCAACCGGCGCTCCATGTTCCTGAAATGTTTTATGTGAAACATTGGCGGGGCGATGGAAGTCCGGCTAGAGCATGCCGCACCAAGCAAGAGCGAGCCTGACCATGATCACCTATCCGACCCTCAAGATGTTCATCGACGGCCAGTGGATCGAGACGGGAGAGGGGTGATCGGCCAATGCCCCAAGGCCTCGGCGGCCCAGCTCGACAGAGCTATGAAGGCAGCGGACGATGCCTTTGCCGGCTGGAGCCTTACCTCGGGTGCCGAGCGTCATGCGATCCTGCGCCGCGCTGCCGATCTGATGCGCGACCGCGCGGGCGACATTGCCAAGGTGATCACCGCCGAAATGGGCAAGCCACGCGCGCAAGCGGTGGGCGAGATCACTTCGGCTGCCGACGTCATTGATTTTCTTGGCGAAGAAGCCAAGCGCCGGGGTGGCCGCCTGATCCCGACACGCGGCAATCAGCTGATCGCGCAGATCGTGACCCACGAACCCATCGGCCCTTGCGTCCTCCTGACGCCGTGGAATTTCCCGGTCAACCTGCCCGCCAAGAAGATCGGGGGGGCGCTGGCGGCGGGGTGCACCGCGATCCTCAAGCCGGCCGAAAACACGCCAGCATCGGCGCAGATGCTGGTGGAATGCTTTGTCGATGCGGGTCTGCCAAAGGGGGTGCTGAACCTCGTCCACGGCGACCCCGGCCCGATCGCCGAGCACCTCATCACCTCGCCCGTGACCCGCAAGGTCAGCTTCACCGGGTCGACCGCTGTCGGCAAGCAATTGGGCGCATTGGCAGCCAGCCACATGAAGCGCTTCACACCGGAACTGGGCGGCCATGCCCCCGTGATTGTCAGCAAGCACGCCGATCTGGATCGCGCCGTCGCGATGTGCGCAGCCACCAAGTTCCGCAACGCCGGGCAAGTCTGCGTATCGCCGACGCGGTTCCTGGTCGCGAAGGAGATCTACGACAGGTTTGTCGCCGAATTCGCTTCCAGCGCGAGCAAGCTCAAAATCGGCGATGCAGGCGTAGACGACAGCATCGACATGGGCCCGCTTGCCCACGCACGGCGGATTGCGGCAATGGAGCAGGTTGTGGCCGGCACTGGCGGCAACCGCGGCGAGGTGGTGACCGGAGGCAAGGCGATTGCGGGAAGCGGCTTCTTCTTCGAGCCGACCGTC
>RDXA01000192.1 GCA_004292705.1 Sphingomonadales bacterium
ATGTCGAAGCTTTCGTTACGTTCGGGGCGCAGGAAGGTCCACGCGCGCTGCATGTGGCGGATCAGCGAGTGCGCCTTGTATTGGGTCGCCACGCCGATGCGGCGGATACCGGAATTGATCGCGTTCGACAGCGCGAAGTCGATGATGCGCGATTTGCCGCCGAAATAGACCGCCGGCTTGGCGCGCCGGTCAGTCAGTTCCATCAACCGGCTGCCGCGCCCGCCAGCCAGCACATAGGCCATCGCATCACGCGCGAGCGGCCTGCCCGAAGTCCTTTCAATCATCCCATTCTCTCCCCAGAGCTTTATTGACGTTCTTATCCAGTGAATTGCAGCATGATCGTGGCGAGCGGCGGCAAGACGATATGCGCCGCTCCGCCTTCCGCGATGACTTGACCCATGTTGCCCTTGCCGCTGCCGCCGTAGATTTCGGCGTCGGAGTTCAGCACTTCGGCCCACGTGCCGTCATGCGGCAGCGGCACGCGGTAGGCCTCGTGGAATGCGGGGGTCATGTTGGCGATCACCGCCACCGGGGCCTCGCCCGGAGCCTTGCGCAGCCATGCGAAGACCGAATTTTCGGCATCGTCGGCGATCAGCCATTCGAACCCCTCACCCTCGCAATCGCGGGCATTGAGCGCGGGGGTGGCGCGGTAAATGCGGTTCAAGTCGCGGATCAGGTCAGCCACGCCGCGATGGGCGGGCGCGTCCATCAGCTCCCAATCAAGGCTGCGCTCCTCGCTCCATTCGCGGCGCTGGGCGAATTCTTGCCCCATGAACAGCAGCTTCTTGCCGGGATAGCCCCACATCATCGCATAGTAGGCACGCAGGTTGGCAAATTGCTGCCAGTCATCGCCGCTCATCTTGCCGAGGATCGTGCCTTTGCCATGCACCACTTCGTCATGGCTCAGCGGCAGGACGAAATTCTCGGAGAAGGCATAGACCAGCCCGAAGGTGATTTCGTGGTGGTGGTATTTCCGGTGGATCGGATCACGCGCCATGTATTGCAGCGTGTCGTGCATGAAGCCCATGTTCCACTTGAACCCGAAACCCAGCGCGGTGCGCGGGCCTTCGTCGAAGGCGGGGAGGGAGACGCCGGGCCATGAGGTCGATTCCTCGGCAATGGTCATCACGCCGGCGTGGCTGCCATAGAGCGCGCGGTTGGTGGCGCGCATGAATTCCACCGCCTCCCAGTTCTCGCGCCCGCCTTCGGCATTGGGGATCCATTCGTCGGCTTTGCGCGAATAATCGCGGTAGAGCATCGAGGCGACCGCATCGACGCGCAAGCCGTCAACATGGTACTGCTCTGCCCAGAACAGCGCGTTGTTGACGAGGAAAGACCGCACCTCGCGCCGCCCGAAATTGTAGATCGCGGTGTTCCAGTCGGGGTGGAAGCCCAAGCGCGGGTCTTCGTGTTCGTAAAGTGCCGTGCCGTCGAACCGGGCGAAGCCGTGTTCGTCGACGGGGAAGTGCGCGGGCACCCAGTCGATAAGCACGCCGACCCCGGCACGGTGCGCGCCATCGACGAAACGCGCGAAGCCCTCGACATCGCCGAAGCGCGCAGACGGCGCGTAAAGGCCGGTGGTCTGATAGCCCCAGCTGGGGTCATAGGGGTGTTCGGAGACGGGCAGGAACTCGATGTGAGTGAAGCCCATGGCGGTCACATAGGGGATCAGCCGCGCGGCCATTTCGTCCCAGGTCAAAAACCAGCCATTGTCGTCCCGCTGCCAGGAACCGGGGTGGACTTCGTAGATCGAAATCGCCTCGCGCCGGGGATCGACGCTGGCCCAGTGGGCGCGGTGGGCGTCGTCGCCCCATTCACGCTTGCCCGGCACGGCCACCACGCTGGCGGTCTTGGGGCGCAGCTCGCTGGCGAAGGCGAAGGGATCGGCCTTCAGCGGCTGTACCGTGCCATCGGGGCCGGTGATGCGGTATTTGTAGGCGGTGCCTGCGCCGATGTCGGGGATGAAGATCTCCCACACACCGATGTCCACCCGGCGGCGCATCATGTGCGCGGCGCCGTTCCAGCCGTTGAAGTCGCCCACAAGGTTCACGGAGCGCGCATTGGGTGCCCACACGGCAAAGTGGACGCCGTGGCAGCCCTGATGCTCGATTACATGCGCGCCGAGCTTGTCGAACAGGCGCAGGTGCGTGCCTTCCGCAATGAGGAAATCATCCATCGGGCCGAGCACCGGGCCGAAGCTGTAGGGGTCCGTCACCCACCATTCATTGCCGAAACCCCGGCAGCGATATGTCACCGGCTTGGGTTTGCCGCGCAGCTTGCCCTCGAACACCGCGCTATCCACGCGGGTCATTTTGCCGAGCTTGCCGCCCTTCAGCGAAAACGCCTCGGCTTCCTCGGCCCCGTGCAGAATGGCGCGGGCGAAGGTGCCTTCCGGCCCTTCATGCGGGCCGAGCAGCGAGAACGGATCGGCATGCGACCCATCGAGCAGTGCAGCGATGGCGCTTGCCGGTGGTTTCACATCACACCCCATATGTCGCGGGCATATTCGCTGATCGTGCGGTCGGACGAGAACCATCCGACATTGGCGATGTTCTGGATCGCCGATTCCCGCCAGCCGCGCCGGTCACGCCACCGCTCGTCCACATCGCGCTGGGCGGCGGCATATGCGTCAAAATCGGCCGCGACCATGAACCAGTCGGAATTGTAGAGCGCGTCCATCAGACCCTTGTAGCGTTCCGGCTCATCCGGGCTGAATACCCCGCTGGCGATGGAGTGCACCGCTTGAGCCAATTCGCGGCTGCCTTCGATCACGGCGCGCGGGTTGTAGCCATCGGCCCGCTGGGCCGCGACTTCCTCCGCCGTCAGCCCGAAGATCACGATATGCTCGCGCCCGACCTTTTCCATGATCTCGATATTCGCGCCGTCCAGCGTGCCGATGGTGAGCGCGCCGTTGAAGGCGAACTTCATGTTGCCGGTGCCGGATGCTTCCATCCCCGCGGTCGAGATTTGTTCGGAAAGGTCCGCCGCCGGAATGATCCGCTCGGCCAGTGACACGTTGTAATTGGGGACGAACACCACCTTCAGCACCTCGCCCACGCTGGGATCGGAATTGATCCGCCGGGCGATATCATTGGCGAGTTTGATGATCAGCTTGGCGTTGTGATAGGTCGGGGCGGCCTTGCCGCCGAAGATCTTAACCCGCGGAACCCAGTCGCGTTCGGGGTGGCTGCGGATCTGGTCATACAGCGCCACCGTCTCGATCAGATTGAGCAGCTGGCGCTTGTATTCGTGGATGCGCTTGATCTGCACATCGAACAGCGCATCGGGATCGAGCCGGATGCCGGTGAGTTCGCGCAAGGTGTTCGACAGATCGACCTTGTTGGCGCGCTTGATCTCGTCAACCCGCTCACCAAAGGCGGCATCGCCCGCAAATTTCGACAGGCTGGCAAGCTGCTCGGCCTCGGCCATGAAGCCATCGCCGATGCCTTCGCGGATCAGGCTGGTCAGGCGCGGGTTCGACTGGTGCAGCCAGCGGCGCGGGGTCACCCCGTTGGTCTTGTTGTTGATCCGGTCAGGATAGAGGCTGTGCAGATCGGCAAACACGGTCTGCTTCATCAGATCGGTGTGCAGCGCCGCCACGCCGTTGACCGAATGCGCGCCGACGAAAGCGAGGTTCGCCATTCGCACCCGCCGCTCGCCATGTTCGTCGATCAGCGAAATCGCGGCGATGGCGGCATCATCCATCCCGGCCTTCCTCGCCTCGCGCAGCACCTTGGCGTTGATCGCATAGACGATCTGCATGTGGCGCGGCAGCATCCGTTCGAACAGCGGCAGCGGCCAGCTTTCCAGCGCTTCGGGAAGCAGGGTGTGGTTTGTGTAGCCGATAGTGCGGCGAGTGATATCCCACGCCGCGTCGAACATCAGGTGGTGATCATCCATCAGCAGCCGCATTAGTTCCGCCACTGCGACGCTGGGGTGGGTGTCGTTGAGCTGGATCGCTGCCTTGTCGGGCAGGGTGGCGAGATCGCCGTGATATTGCACGTGGCGGCGCACGATGTCCTGAATGCTGGCGGACGAGAAGAAGAACTCCTGCCGCAGCCGCAATTCCTGCCCGGCGGGGGTGGAATCGGCAGGGTAGAGCACCCGCACCAGGCTGTCGGCGCGCACCTGCGCCGCCAGCGCCCCGGCGTGATCGCCGGCGTTGAAGGCGGCCAGCTGGATCGGATCCATCGCATTGGCGTTCCACAGCCGCAGCGTGTTGACCCGCTTGCCCTGCCAGCCGACCACGGGGGTATCAAACGCGGTCGCTTCGATCTTTTCGGCCGGGTTCCAGCGGATCACCCCGTCTTCGCTGATCACCTCGCCGCCAAAGCCGACGCAATAGGCGCTCTCGCGCCGCTCAAACTCCCACGGGTTGCCATGGGCGAGCCAGGTTTCGGGCAGCTCCACCTGCCAGCCTTCGTCGATCCGTTGGCGGAACATGCCGTTGATGTAGCGGATGCCGTAACCGAAGGCGGGAATATCAAGGCTGGCGAGGCTCTCCATGAAACACGCCGCCAGCCGCCCCAGCCCGCCATTGCCGAGCGCCGCGTCAGGCTCCAGCTCCTCCAGCGCGGCCAGATCAAGGCCGTGTTCGCGCAGCGCCAGTTCCATCTCGCGGGTGCAGCCGAGGTTCGACAGGGCATCGCGCAGCAGCCGCCCGATCAGGAATTCGAGGCTGAGGTAATAGACCCGCTTGCCTTGC
>RDXA01000193.1 GCA_004292705.1 Sphingomonadales bacterium
GGCGTGCGGGGCGATGGCAGTGGTAATGCGCCCGTCGGCGCTGCCCTGATGCTGGCGGACGAAACGCTCGGTGGTGTCGAGCGCGGCCTGCCCTTGGCTGCCGAACATCGCCCAGCCCAGCACGAGGTAGCTCGCATCGAAGATCAGGTCTTCGACCGCTTGGGCGTCGGCAAGGCCATTGATGCGGCGGATGAATTCGATGTTGTCGGGGCACCACGGCGCATCGTCGCGCACGGTGCCGACATACTTGGCGATGGTTTCCTCGATCGCCGGATCGCGCCAGCTCAAGGGCAGGTGGACGATGCGCGAGGGGATGGTGAAATCTGCCAGATCGCCCATCGCCTCCTCTGCCGCCATCAACGCGGCGAGCGCGCCCGCTTGATCGAGCGACGTGCCGTCAAAGTGCAATTGCAGCGAGCGGATGCCGGGGGTGATGTCGATCACGCCGGGGATCGCCGCGGCCTCCAGCGCCTGCATCAGCGCATGGACGCGGATGCGCAGTTCGATGTCGAGCACGATGTCGCCATATTCGACGAGGATATTGCGGTCACCCTGCTGGCGGTAGGTCGTGCTGGGGCGCACGCCTTGCGCCGGGATGGCGGCGAGGATCGGGGAGAGATCGTCGACGGCGCGGGGCGCATCCGTGTCCGCAATGCTGACCGGCACGAACCGCACCCGATCATCGGGGGCCAGCTGGCCGATCTTCCAGCGGTCGGCCGCGATCACGGTGAAGGGGCACACGAACCCGCCCAGCGATGGCCCATCCGGGCCGAGGATGATTGGCATGTCCCCAGTGAAATCGACAGCGCCGATGGCATAGGGATTGTCGTGAATGTTTGAAGGGTGCAGCCCCGCCTCCCCCCCGTCGCGCCGCGCCCAATCGGGCTTGGGGCCGACGAGGCGGACCCCGGTGCGGTTGGAGTTGTAATGCACTTGCCACTCGGCTTCGAGAAAGCGGTCGATATCGCCGGGAGTGAAGAAATCGGGCGCGCCGTGGGGGCCGTAGAGCACCCGAAGCTGCCATTCGCGGGTCATGGCGGGGAGCAATCCTCCCCCGTCGGGGGAGGGGGACCACCCGCAGGGTGGTGGAGGGGCAGGTGCGGTTGCTCTCAAAAAGTCACCGAGTTGAGCCACCGAACCTGCCCCTCCACCATGCTTCGCATGGTCCCCCTCCCCGTGCCGGGTAGGATCGAAGTGCAGCACATCGCCCGCCAACAGGGCGCGCGCGGCATGGCCGCCGAACTGGCCGAGCGTAAAGGTCGCCGCCGAGCCGAGATAGGGCACCAAATCGAGCCCGCCTGCGAACAGGATGTAACCGCGCATCCCCCCACCGCTCGCCCTCCCGAGCGCGAGGGTCTGGCCTGCTGCGACCGCCACCGGCTCGCCCCGGGGGGCCGCCACGCCATCGAGCGTCGCGCCGAAATCCGCGCCGGTCAGGCAGATCCGCGCCGGGGCCTCGAACAGCAGGGTCGGGCCGCTCGCGGTCACCTCCAGCCCTGCTGTGCCTTCCGGATTGCCAAGGATGCGGTTGCCCAACCGGAAGCTCAGATCATCCATCGGGCCGCTGGGCGGCACGCCGACATTCCACAGCCCGAGCCGCCCCGGCCAGTCCTGCACCGAGGTCGCCGTGCCCCCCGCGATCACCCGCACCGCACGGCGGGAGTGGGCGACAGAGTCGAGCATCCGCGTGGAAACCTCGCCACTAGTGAAGCCCTGATGCCGCACTACCGTGCGCAGCCACCTGAGGTTGGTCTCGATCCCATCGAGGCGGCTGGCGGCGAGTGCCCCCTGCATTGCCGCAATCGCTTCGGCGCGGGTGGCTGCGTGGGTGATCAGCTTCGCCAGCATCGGATCGTAAAAGGCGCTGACCTCGGTGCCCGCCATCACCCAGGTTTCGGCGCGGATGTTGTCGGGGAACTGGACATTGACGAGCGTGCCAGTGGTCGGGCGGTAGTCCGCCGCCGGGTCTTCGGCATAGAGCCGCACCTGCACGCTGTGGCCCTTGGGTGTGGGCGCGGGGGCATCGAGCATGGCGAAATCGCCCGCCGCGCCGCGGATCATCCATTCGACCAGATCGATCCCCATCACCTCCTCGGTGACGCCGTGTTCGACCTGAAGCCGGGTGTTCATTTCGAGGAAGAAGAAATCCTCGCGCACCGCGTCATAGAGGAATTCGACGGTCCCGGCGGACAGATACCCCGCCGCCTCGCCCAGCCGCACGGCGGCATCGATCAGGGCCGCGCGCTTTTCAGCAGGCAGATTGGGCGCGGGGGCCTCTTCCACCACCTTCTGGTTGCGCCGCTGGAGCGAGCAATCGCGCTCGCCCAAGGCCATCACCCGGCCCTGCCCGTCGCCGAAGATCTGCACCTCGATATGGCGCGCGCGGGGGATGTAGCGTTCGAGGAACACCCCCGCGTCCCCGAAACTCGCCTCGCCCTGACGGACCACGGCGGCGAAGCCTTCGCGCACCGCGGCTTCGGTCTCGCAGATGCGCATCCCGATGCCGCCGCCCCCGGCGGTCGCCTTGAGCATCACCGGATAGCCGATCCGCGCCGCCGCCTCTGCCGCTTCGTCCTCGCCCTTGAGCAGCCCGGTGCCGGGGGCGAGCGGCAACCCGTTTGCCTCAGCCAGCGCGCGGGCGGAGTGTTTGAGGCCGAAGGTGCGGATATTGTCGGGCGTGGGGCCGATGAAGGTGATCCCGGCGGCGGCGCATTGTTCTGCAAAGTCGGCGTTCTCGGCGAGAAAGCCATAGCCCGGATGGATCGCCCCGGCCCCTGTCGCTTTGGCCGCGGCGAGGATTGCTGCAACATTAAGATAGCTCTGCGCCGCAGGCCCCGGCCCGATGCACACGGCTTCATCTGCCGCGCTGACATGCAGCGAACCCGCGTCAGCCTCGGAATAGACCGCCACCGTCTTCAGCCCCATGGCGCGCGCCGTGCGGATAATCCGCGTCGCAATCGCGCCCCGGTTGGCGATGAGGACGGTGTCGAAACTCACGCTGCAACAATCATCCGCACCGGTGTCGGGTTGAAGCCGTTGCAGGGGTTGTTGATCTGCGGGCAGTTGGAGACGACCACGATCACATCCATCTCGGCGCGCAGATCGACCGTCAGCCCCGGCGCGGAGATGCCATCGACGATGCCCAATGTGCCGTCATCCATCACCGGCACGTTCATGAAAAAGTTGATGTTGGAGACAATATCGCGCTTGCCGCGCCCCTGGGTGAGGTTGGCTTCAAGGAAATTGTCGACACAGGCGTGCTGATGCCGGGTGTGATGACCGTAACGCAAGGTATTGGATTCGCATGAACATGCCCCGCCGATGGTGTCGTGATATTCGACCGCGCTATCGACAATGGTCATCAGCGGGCGGCCTTCGTTCGAGAGCAGCACGCTACCGGTGCGCAGGAACAGGTTGCCTTGCGCCGCGACCGTATCCTGCGCCGAATAGCGCTCGGCATCGTCTGCGGCGGCGTAGATCAGGAAGTCGACCGCCTGATTGCCCTCGACATCGACGATCCGCAGCGTCTGCCCGGCGGCGACATGATGCAACCACGGCGCGCGAGCGGGCACGATTTCGTCGTGGAGGATTATGCCGGAAAGGCCGGAGAGGGCCGGGTCGCTGGTCATGTTATGCCTTGGCTTTTGAGCGGGTTAGCGGCGGAAGTAATCCTCGGTATTGAGGAAAGCGCGCTGCCCTTCTGGCATGGCATTGCGCAGGGTGTCCTGTTCGGGGGTGACGGGGCCGCGCCATGCGGTCACACGCAGCGGCGTGCTGGTCCACTCGGGGCGCGGGTCGAGAACGTGGGGGCAATTGGCGATCACCACGATCACGTCCATCTCGGCGCGCAGCAGCACCTCGCGGCCCGGTACGAAGGGGCCGATGATGGGCGTGATGGTGCCGTCAGGCTCGATCCGGGTACCCTTGAACAAGTTGACGCAGGGGTGGACATCGCGGCGGGTCAGCCCGTGCTTCGCCGCCCCGAGGATCAACCGGTCGCGCCCATTGGGATAGGCCCCGGAATTGCGACCCTCGCCATATTTCCGGGCGTTACTGGCCGCATTGGAGACGCCGCAGAAGGTGTCATGCGTACCGGCCTCATCGCCGAGGATCGTGGCCAGCACCCGGCCCATGTCGCTCAGCAGCAGCTTGCCCGCGCCGAGATAGGCGGTCCACTGCACCTTGACCGTATCGGCGACATTCAGACGCTCGGAGGGCATTTCCGCATTGAAGATGTTGAGACTGGCGCATGCATCGCCCGCCTTGTCGATCAGCCGCAGCCGCGTGCCGCGCGCGATCCGGCGCGAGGTGTAGCCGCCGGGTGCAACCGTCTCCTCCCACACGAGGTCTTCGGCCGCGACGTCCTCTGGCAAGTCATCCGCCACCGGAGGCAGCACCGGCATCGTCTCGACCCGCGTGCCGCCCTGCGCACGGGCGTGTTCACGGGCGGATTTGGGGTCAGCGGTGCCGCTCATTCAGCAGCCTCCTTGACAGGATCGGCGTCCTGTTCATGCAGCGGCGGCAGCAGCGCGGTGGTGGTGACCAGCTGCAATTGCTGCACGCCGCGGATGGCGCGCAGGGGATCGCACAGCTGCTTCAAGCGCACTGCCGGACCCTGTACCAGCAGCACCTCCAACGACTGATCCTGTTCCAGAAACACGTGCTGCGAGGAGATCACCTCCTTGAGATAATCGACCTG
>RDXA01000194.1 GCA_004292705.1 Sphingomonadales bacterium
CTGAGAACCGCAGGCTCAAGGGTTTGCTCGGGCTGCGGGAGAATACGACGAAGCCCGTGGCGATGGCGCGCTTTGTCGGATCGAGCGCGACCAGCGGGCGGCGCAATGCCTATATCAATGCGGGATCATCGGCTGGCGTGCAGCCAGGGATGCCGGTGCTGTCCGAACGCGGGGTGATCGGCCGTGTGCTTGAGACCGGGCGCAATTCGGCGCGGGTGCTGCTACTCACTGATAGCGAAAGCGTGCTGCCGGTCCGGCGCGCCAAAGATAACGTCATTGCCTTTGCGGAGGGACGCGGCGACGGCCTGTTGCGCATCCGACTGGTCAATCTCGGGGTCAACCCCTTGAAGGTCGGCGACATGATGGTGACAAGCGGGGCCGGCGGCTACTACCGCCCCGGTGTTGCGGTTGCGGTGATTGCCCAGATCACGCCCGATGGCGGCATTGCGCGGCTTGTCGCGGAGCCTGCGGCGACCGATTTCGTGGCTGTCGAACCGGTCGCCCAGCCTGCCGCCGTTGCCGAGATTGACGACGTTCAGGCTAACGCCCCCGCAGTCGGCAGCACCGCCAAGCCCACACCCGTTCCTGCCCCTGCGGCATCACCAAGCGGCAACCCGGCCGAGGAGTGATGGAACGGCTCGATCCTCGTGCACGTTCGGATATCTATGGGCGGCGCATCAACCGCGCGCCCGCGCCCTGGCGTGTGCGCGGCGTGCCCTATGCCTCGATCATGCTCGGCTCGCTGGTGCCGGTGATGCTGATCGCCGACCTCATGCCACTGGCGCCTTCGTTCGGGTTCCTGCTGCTCCTGGGCTGGCGCATGGTGCGGCCCGGACTGCTGCCGCTGTGGGCCGGAGCCCCGCTCGGCGCGTTCGACGATCTGTTCAGCGGCCAGCCTTTCGGCAGCGCAATCCTGCTATGGTCGCTGGCGATGATTGCCATCGAATTGATCGAGACCCGCTTTCCGTGGCGTGACTTCTGGCACGACTGGTTCACCGCAAGTGTGCTCGCAATCGCGTATTGGCAAGCATCCCTGCTGGTGTCGGGTGCCAGCGTCACACCGACTCTGCTCGCAGTGGCTCTGCCGCAGGCCTTGCTGTCGGTGCTCCTCTATCCGATAATCGCGCGCATGGTTGCTGCACTCGACCGCTTCCGGCTTGCCCGAGCACGGAAAATCAACTGATGAAGATCCCGTTCCTGCAGGGTGGCCCGGAACGCCCCTCGCGGATGATCAGCGCGTCGATTTTGCGCAGCACCTTCGAGCGGCGTGCGGTGGTGATCGGTGCGGTGCAGGGCGGGATCGGTGTACTGCTGGCACTGCGGCTCGGTTATCTCGCGATTGCCCAAAACGAGAAATACCGGCTCGAGTCGGAGAGCAACCGGGTCAATCTCACCCTGATCCCGCCACGCCGGGGCTGGATCCTCGATCGTGACGGTGCCCCCCTCGCCTCGAACCGGGCCGATTTCCGCGTCGACTTGATTCCTGAGCGGTTGCAGGATGCCAACGCGACGATCGACCGGTTGGGGGCTCTGCTAGCGCTCGAGCCTTCACGGATCGCCGACATCAAGGACAAGGTCAGCACGGCCCGCGGGTTTCAGCCCGTCGAAGTCGCCAGCGGCCTGCGTTACGAACAGTTCGCGGCCTTGAGCGTGCGCCTGCCCGACCTGCCCGGCGTCGTCCCCCAGCGCGGCTTTTCGCGCGTCTACCCGACTGCCTCAAGCGTCGGGCACCTGATCGGCTATGTCGGCCCCGCCTCGGCCGAGGAATACGAGAAAGACCCCAACCCGCTGCTGATCACCCCCGGCTACAAGATCGGCAAGGACGGCCTTGAAAAGCAGTTCGAGAAGGAATTGCGCGGCGTGCCCGGCGCGCGGCGGGTCGAGGTGACCGCAGGCGGACGGATCGTGCGCGATCTTGAAACACGCGAGGATGTGCAAGGCGCACCTGTCCGGCTGACAATCGATGGCCCGCTTCAGGACTATGCCGCACGGCGGATCGGCCTGGAGAGCGGTTCGGTGGTCGTGATGGACTGCCGCTCGGGCGACCTTCTGTGCATGGCTTCCATGCCAAGCTTTGACCCCAATTCCTTCTCTGACGGGATCGGCGGGGTTGAATATGCGATGCTGCGCGATGACGAGCGGGTGCCGCTGCGCAACAAGGTGCTGAAGGGCCTCTACCCGCCGGGATCGACCGTCAAGCCGATGGTGTCGATGGCGTTGATGCAGGCGGGCGTCGATCCTGAGGAGACCGTATTCTGCGGAGGGGGCCTGCGCGTCGGAAACCGCGTGTTCGGCTGCTGGAACCGGCGCGGGCATGGCGCGGTCAACATGGCCAAAGGCATCTACCAGAGCTGCGACGTCTATTTCTACGCGATGGCCCAGCGCGTCGGGATGGATCCCATTGCAGCCATGGCGCGGCGTTGCGGCATGGGGCAGGAATTTCCGCTTCCTGTTACAAGCCAATTCTTCGGCACCGTGCCCGACGCCGCCTGGAAGATGAAGAAGTGGGGGCGCGAATGGCAGGCCTTCGATACGGTCAACGCCACCATCGGACAGGGCTACATGCTCTCCAGCCCCCTGCAGCTCGCCGTGATGGCCTCGCGTATTGCCACGGGCCGACACGTCATGCCGCGCCTGACGCTGGACACCAAGCCCAAGGGGTTCGACGATATCGATTTCCCCGCCGATCAGGTGGAATATGTCCGCAAGGCAATGAGCGACGTCGTCAACGGCCCCGGCACCGCGGGCCGCGCGCGCCTGCCGATTGATGGAACGCTGATGGCGGGCAAGACCGGCACTGCGCAGGTCGTTTCGCTGTCGATCTCGAACGGCAAGTCGGGCCCATGGAAGTATCGCGACCATGGACTGTTCATCTTTTTCGCCCCCTATGATAACCCGCGCTATGCGGGCGCTGTCGTGATCGAGCACGGTGGCGGCTCGGGCGCGGCCTATCCGATCGCGCGCGATGTGATGACCTTCCTGTTCGATCCGGCCAAGGGGTTGGAGGCGCTCTCCGCGCTCGAAGCCGGATGGGGTGGCACTGCGCAGCAGCGGCTGGAAGCGCGCTATGCTGCCTATGCTGCCGAACGCGGGGCCAGTGTCAGCCGTCCGCCGCGCCGCGAAGAGGAGATCTTCGACCGGGTCGAGGCCGAAGCGCGCCGGGCCGCGACCCAGACCGAGGCCATCGCCGATGACGTGATCGCACCGCGGCCCGAGGCCAACCCGTCCGGCACTCCGCCGGGCGCGACGCCACCCGCGACACCGCCAACGGAAGCCCCAGCTGCGACACCCTCCGCCGCACCAACGCCTGCACAGGTCAGCCAATGAACACCCTTGCCGCTCGCAGCGGGATCGTGCCCGAACCGATTGCCCGTCAGCCGTGGGAGATGCTGATCCCGCTGTTGCTGCTGACGGCATTCGGCGGGCTGGTGCTCTATTCGGCGGGCGGCGGCGCGATGCAGCCTTTTGCCCTGTCGCACTTCGTCCGCTTCGGCGTGCTTGCAGTGATGACCGGGATCATCGCCGCCATGCCGCGCGATGTGGTCCGCGTGGTGACCTATCCCGGCTATCTAGTTGTTTTGTTGATGTTGCTTGCGGTCGAGGTGGTCGGGCAGGTCGGTGGCGGTAGCCAGCGCTGGCTTGAGGCTGGCCCGATCCGCATCCAGCCATCGGAAATCATGAAACCTGCCGTGGTGCTGGCGATGGCGCGGTTTTATGAGACGCTGCCGGCCGGGATGGTCGGTTCATGGCGCTCCGTTGTGCCAGCGGGAATGCTGATGCTGCTCCCCATCGGCCTCGTGCTGATGCAGCCCGATCTTGGCACTTCGGTGGCCATTGCCTTTGGCGGCGTCGTGGTGATGTTTCTGGCCGGCCTGCCGCTGTGGTGGTTCCTGCTGGCGGGCGGGACCGGGATTGCCGCAATGCCGCTGGTCTATTTCTTCGCGCTGCGTCCCTATCAACAGGCGCGGGTGACGACCTTCCTCGATCCCGAGAGCGATCCCTTGGGGGCAGGCTACCACATCGCGCAGTCCAAGATTGCGATTGGATCAGGCGGGATCTTCGGCAAAGGCTTCAACAATGGCACCCAGAGCCATCTCAATTACCTGCCCGAACCGCACACCGATTTCGTTTTTGCCACGATGGCCGAAGAATGGGGTCTGGTGGGCGGGCTCTTCGTTCTCACCATGTATACGCTGATCTTGCGATGGGGGTGGAAGGTGGCGAGCGAAAGCCAGGACCGTTTCTGCGCTCTGCTGGCAGCGGGCGCGACTGCGACAATCTTCTTCTACATCGCGATCAATCTGCTGATGGTGATGGGCATGGCCCCGGCCAAGGGCATTCCGCTGCCGTGGATGAGCCATGGCGGATCGTCGATGATGACCAACATGATCTGCATCGGCCTGTTGATGATGGTCAACCGCTGGAACCGCGAGGCACCGCGGCGTGGCCTTGCGATCTAGGCCGTGTCTGCGCGGAATTAGACCCTTGCCATAAGGCCATGACACGCTAAATGCAGCGCCTCACGCGAATCGGGAGGCGACATTGCTCGCCCGCTTCGCTGTCCGGCACCGTCGGAATGGACGCATAGCTCAGTTGGTAGAGCAGCTGACTCTTAATCAGCGGGTCCTAGGTTCGAGCCCTAGTGCGTCCACCATTCCCTTTGTTTCTGCACAGCTTTCGCAGGGTTTGAG
>RDXA01000195.1 GCA_004292705.1 Sphingomonadales bacterium
CTGCGCCGCGCCGAAATGGCCCGCATCTCGGGCGAACGCTTCCAGTGTCCGCCGCCGCTGCTCGCCGAACGCTTCGGCTTTGACGAAAGCGACCTTGCCCCCGCCGCCGAGGAATCCGTTGAGCTCGAAAAACTCACCGCCGCGCGCGAGCGCATCGGCCCGGTCAACCTCGTCGCGGCCGACGAACTCGCCCGGATCGAGGCCGAGCATGGCACATCCGCTGAGGAACAGGCTGAACTGGTGGAGGCGATCGCCCGTCTGCGCGGCTCGATCGGAAGTCTCAACCGCGAGGGCCGCGAGCGCCTGCGCGCCGCCTTCGAGGCGGTAGACGGACACTTCCGCGTCCTCTTTACGCGCCTGTTCGAAGGGGGGCAGGCCCACCTCGCGCTGGTCGACAGCGACGATCCACTGGAGGCGGGCCTCGAAATCTACGCCCAGCCGCCCGGGAAGCGGCTGCAATCGCTCTCGCTTTTGTCGGGCGGTGAGCAGGCGTTGACCGCGACCGCGCTGATCTTCGCGCTGTTCCTCACCAATCCCGCGCCGATTTGCGTGCTCGACGAAGTCGACGCGCCGCTCGACGATGCCAATGTCGAGCGGTTCTGCGATCTGCTCGATACGATGGTCCGCACCACCAGCACGCGCTACCTTATCGTCACCCACAACGCAGTGACAATGAGCCGGATGCACCGGCTGTTCGGGGTGACGATGGCAGAAAAAGGCATCTCGCGCCTCGTCAGCGTGGACCTCGGCGAAGCCGCGCTGCTGGCGGCGGAGTAGCCCTAAGCCTCCAGCGCCGCAGCCAGCCTGGCGCGAATTGCCTTAAGCCCGGCGATGATTTCGGCCATTTCGGGCCCGTCGGTGACCGTCAGCCGCACGCCCGGCGCAGCGTTCAGCTCGGCATCGGCCCGGCGTTCGCCGCTGCGGCGGTCGTCCTTGCGGCGGTCAAGTGCCGACTTGCTCGTCGACCGCAGCACCGCCTCAGCGCCCTTGAGGGTGTAACCTTCGCGGTTCACAAGCCGGTCAATGGTCTCGACCAGTTCGACATCGCCGGGACGATAATAGCGTCGCCCCCCGCTGCGCTTCAGGGGTTTCAGCAGCGGGAACTGCGCCTCCCAATACCGCAAGACGTGCGGTTTGACTCCCAGCGCCTCGCTGACTTCGCCGATGGTGCGCAGCGCGCCTTCGTCCTTGCCGTCATCGAAACCGGTCATCAAACCTCACCTCTGGTTGGCCTACCCTTTGGCAATGCGTTCCTTCAGCAGCTGGCTTGCACGGAAGGTCATCACCCGGCGCGGCGTGATCGGCACTTCGATCCCGGTCTTGGGATTGCGGCCGATCCGTTCATTCTTGTCACGCAGCACAAAGCTGCCGAAGCCCGAAATCTTGACGTTTTCACCCCGTGCCAGCGCGTCACTCATCTTGCCCAGAATTGCCTCAACCATATCGAGGGACTCGGCGCGGCTGAAGCCCATCTTGCGATTGATGGTCTCTGCCAGATCGGCGCGGGTCAAAGTGCCAATGGAACGCATCATGCGAATTCTCCTTCGCGGCGCGACCCGAAAGAAGGCTTTGGTCTTACGAGTTTTCTCGCGCCTTTGCAAAGCGATGCCATGCAGAAGATAGAGTTTTCAGCAATTGTGTTAGCAAAACGGGCCGTCCGGCGACGAGGTGGTCACATCCGGATCAGGGTTGCACCCCATGTAAACCCGCCGCCCATTGCCTCCAGCATGACAAGATCGCCCGGCTTGATCCGCCCGTCCTTGCGCGCCACGTCGAGCGCAAGCGGAACCGAAGCGGCCGATGTGTTGGCATGGCGATCAACGGTGACGATCACCTTTTCGGGCGCGATGCCGAGCTTCCTCGCGGTTGCACTTAGGATGCGGGCATTGGCCTGATGCGGCACGACCCAGTCGATTTCGTCGACCGAAACACCCGTATCTTCAAGCACTTCCTTGAGAACATCAGCGAGATTGACGACTGCGTGGCGGAACACTTCCTGGCCGCGCATCCGCACATGGCCGACTGTCTGCGTGCTCGAAGGGCCACCGTCGACATAGAGCAGGTCGTGACACGAACCATCCGCATGAAGCCGCGTGCCGAGGATACCCGGCGCGTCCTTGCCCGCGCTGGTAGCGTCAGGCGCTTCGAGAACCACGGCCCCCGCCCCATCGCCAAACAGGACGCAAGTTGTGCGATCGTCCCAGTCAAGGATGCGGCTGAAGGTTTCTGCACCAATGACCAGCGCGCGCTTCGCCATGCCGGTTGTCAGCAGCGAATCGGCGACGCTGAGTGCGTAAAGAAAGCCGGAACATACTGCCGCGACATCAAACGCGATCCCGCCATTGCAGCCCAGGGCGGCCTGCACCTTGGTGGCGGTGGCGGGAAAGGTGTTGTCGGGCGTAGCGGTGGCAAGCACGATCAAGCCGATACTCGCCGCCTCGACTCCGGCATCCTCCAGCGCCGCACGCGCGGCGGCGATGGCGAGGGTGGAGGTGGTCTCGTCAGATTGGGCAATGTGGCGCTGGCGGATACCCGTGCGGGCGGTGATCCATTCGTCCGAGGTGTCGACCCGTTCGGCAAGCTCGGCATTGGTCACGATCCGGCGTGGGAGCGCCGAGCCCGTGCCGAGCAGCCGGGAACCGCTCACGCGGAGGCCTCGCCGTCGCCTGTCGCGTCCGCCGTGGCAGCGCGACCATTCTTCCGCAATGCACCCTCACCCAACCGCGAGAGATCGAGCGCGATCCGCTCGGTCAGTTTGTTCTCGAGCAGCCGGGCGGTCACCGCGACGGCATGGGCCACGCCCTTGGCCGTGGCACTTCCGTGGCTCTTCACCACCACACCATTGAGGCCGAGGAACACCGCACCATTGTGGTTGTTGGGATCAAGATGGTGCCGCAGGAGCTCGGTTGCCGGGCGCGAAACCAGAAAGCCGATCTTCGAGCGCAGCGAAGAGGTAAAGGCCTGCTTGAGCAGATCGGTCACGAAGCGGGCCGAACCTTCGATGGCCTTCAACGCAATATTGCCCGAGAACCCATCGGTGACGACGACATGAGTTTCGCCGCGATTGATCTTGTCGCTTTCGACAAAACCGTCGAATTGCAGGGCCAGACCTCCGTCTTCGCGCGAGCAGGCAGCAGTCAGCATGGCGGCAGCATCGCGCAGTTCTTCTGTGCCCTTGATTTCTTCCGTGCCGATGTTGAGCAGCCGCACCACCGGCTTGTCGAAGCCGTTGACGATCCGCGAATAGGCAGCGCCCATCACCGCATATTGCACGAGGTTGCGGGCATCGGCTTCGGTGTTGGCGCCCAGATCGAGCATCACCACGTCATGCGCCTGCAAGGTCGGCATGATCGCTGCGAGCGCCGGGCGGTCGATCCCCGGCATGGTGCGCAGCGCGAGCTTGCTCATCGCCATCAGCGCGCCGGTGTTGCCCGCGCTGACCGCGGCGCCGGCATCCCCGGTCTTCACCGCATTGACGGCAAGGCCCATCGAGGTGGTCTTGGCGCGGCGGATTGCCTTGCTGGGGAGCTCGTCGCCGCCCACCACATCGTCGCAATGCAGGATTTCCGAAGCCGCGCGCAGGTTCGGGTGGTTCTCCAGCGCGGCTTCAATCCGCGCACCATCACCCACCAGCAGGAACTTGAACTTGTCGTGCTGACGACGCGCTAAAGCTGCCCCTTCAACCATCACGCGCACGCCTTCATCGCCGCCCATCGCATCAACAGCGATACGCGGCAGGCTCATGGTGCTCATCTCCGGTCTATCGTTCGGGCCAGCGGCAATCAGCCGACGGCGACAACCTGACGCCCGTTATAGTGGCCGCAATGGCCGCAGATGTTGTGCGGGCGCTTCAGCTCGCCGCAGTTGGAGCACTCGTGGAATGCCTCGACCTTGAGCGAGTCGTGCGAGCGACGCATGCCGCGACGCGAGGGCGATACTTTTCTCTTGGGGACAGCCATGGCGGCACCAATTCCTCAAATAAATATGCGTTTGCGCCACCGGCGCCGGCGATTCTCGAAGGCCGCCCTTACGGCAAGGAGCACGAGCGCACAAGCAACAAGCAGGTGCGTGCTTTCCTTGGCCAGCAGCGGCGGGAAGCGGCGCGCTATAGCGAAAAATTCGCGCGTTGCAAGCAGCGTGGGCGCGCACTAGCACCGGGGTGCAATAACGAGGGGATCCTACAATGATGATGCTTCCTGTCACGCTCGCAGCCGCAGCGGCAGCGGCCGTGCTCAACATCTGGCTCTCGATCCGCATCGGCGCGGTCCGCCGTGCGCTGTCGATCAGCGTGGGTGATGGCGGGAGCGAGAGCCTGCAACGCCGGATGCGGGCACAGGCAAATTACGTCGAGAACACGCCCTTTGTGCTGGCGCTGATCGCGGCGATCGAACTCGCTGGCCGGGGCAGCTGGTGGCTCAGCTTTATTGCCGCGGCCTATTTCGTCGGCCGGGTGCTGCATGGCTTCGGCATGGACGGCGGCAGCTGGGGCTGGGGCCGGATGGTCGGCACGCTGGTGACGATGCTGGTGCTGCTGGGGCTGGCCGTGGTGGCGGCGCTGGTTGGCGCGGGGGTGCTCTAGGTCATGCACTCATAAATCGCTATCCCTGTGGCGCGAGTTTTGATTCAAGCTCCTTGAAAGGAGTTGAAGATGAGCCAGCGTCGCTATGAGCTCGCGGGGTTGCGCGGGTGGATGATCGGCGGGTGCTGAACGGGATTTACTGGCGGTTGCGGACCGGGTCGCCGTGGGCGGACATTCCCGAGCGTTATGGTCCTTACACGACCTGCTACAATAGGTTTGTCCGCTGGCGGAAAGCGGGTGTGTGGGATCGGTTGTTCGAAGCGGTATCAAAGGCTTACGAAGGTGATGTGCAGATGATCGATAGCTCGTCGATCCGCGTTCACCAACATGGGGCGAACGGTAAAAAGGGGGCCCAGAGGAAGCGGCTGCCGCCGCCGGGCACGTCGCTGGAAGCCGATGCATGGGGCGCTCGCGCGGCGGGCTGACGACTAAGATCCATGCGCTGGTCGATGCGCGAGGGCTGCCGATCACCCTCAAGCTGACGCCCGGTCAGGCGCACGACGGTCGCAGCGCCACGGACATGCTCGCAACCCTCGGCGAGGGAGATGTCCTGCTTGCCGACCGCGCCTACGACAGCGACGCGCTGCGCGCCGATATGGCAGCGCGCGGCGCCTGGGCGAACGTGAGGCCGATGCCGAACCGCAAGCAGCGCTTCGCCTTCAGCCCGTTCCTCTACCGCTATCGCAACCTCGTCGAACGCTTCTTCAACAAGCTCAAACACTTCCGCGCCATCGCTACCCGCTTCGAAAAACACGCAGACAACTACCTCGGCCTCGTCAAACTCGCCGCCTCAAAAATCTGGATGCGCCTTTATGAGTCGGTGACCTAGACTCGTTCCAGCGGGAGAAACGGCGGCTCGGGCATTTGGACACCGATCATGTCACCGGGGCGCACCACCCCGCCCGCCAGCACGATCGCCATGATGCCGGACTTGCGCACCAGCGTGCCATCAGGCGCCTTGTCCAGCACGGCGCTTAGCAAGCCGGGCTGAAAGGCCTCGATCTGGGCGCAGGGATTGCGCAGGCCCGTCACTTCCAGCTTCACGGTCATCCCGACGGTCAGCACCGTGCCGCGCGGCAGAGCCAGCAGGTCGATGCCTTGCGTGGTTATGTTCTCGCCCAGCTCGGCTGGGACGACAATAAAGCCCTTGGCGGCCACTTCGTCGAACAGCTCGGCGTGGATCAGGTGAACCTGCCTCAGGTTGGGCTGCGTGGGGTCGGCCTTCACCCGTGAGCGGTGCTTGACCGTCCTGCCGGCATGGGCGTCACCCTCGACACCGAGCCCTTCGAGAACTGTGATCGCAGCCACCACCTCTTTCGAGAAGCGGTGCGCGTCATCCCGGGCGACGGCGACAACGCGTCCTTCCATCTATGCCCTCAGCTCAGCGCATAATCACTGACGAAGGCGTTCGTCTTGCGCTCGCGGCCGAAGGTGCTGGTCGGGCCATGGCCGGGGATGAACATCACGTCCTCGCCGAGCGGCCAGAGGCGCTGGGTGATCGAATCGATCAAATCCTGATGGTTGCCGCGCGGGAAGTCGGTGCGGCCGATGCTGCCCTGGAACAGCACATCGCCGACAATCGCGAAGCGGCTGGCGGCGTGGTAAAACACCACGTGGCCGGGGGTGTGGCCGGGGCAGTGGATCACGTCGAGCGTCAATTCACCCACTGTCACCGTGTCGCCATGCTTCAGCCAGCGGGTCGGGGTGAAGCTCTTGGCGACCATCCCCCAGCGCGGCCCATCATCATCCAGCTGATCGATCCAGAAACGGTCGTCCTCGTGCGGGCCTTCGATGGGGAGGCCCAACTCGTCCGCCAGCATCCCGGTCTGCCCGCAATGATCAAGGTGCCCGTGCGTGACGAGCAGCTTTTCGAGCGTCACCCCCGCCTTGGCGACGCCCTCTTTCAGCTTGTCCAGATCCCCGCCCGGATCGACCAGCGCGCCTTTCATGGTCTTGGTGCACCAGATCAGCGAGCAGTTCTGTTGGAGCGGCGTGACCGGAATGATCGCGGCGCGCATGGGCGGCGTGGGCTTGGGGGTGTCGGTCATGCGCACAAGGATAAACGCCCGCGCAGGACGCGCAAGTGATGCAATCTTAACTTTGATGCTCTAATTCTTTATCGACTAAAGAGGGGCATACGCGATGTTTTGGAAAAAGAAGCCCGCCGCGCCGTCAACTTCATTGCTGCCCGAGTCGCTCGATCCCGACAGCGCCGATGACATTGCCTGGATCAAGCAGAGCGGCGACCCGCTGATCTGGCATAGCGCCGCGCTTGGCATCCTGTTGTTCCGGGACGATAGCCAGAACTTCCTTGCATGGCTGGTCGAGCAGGAGCGCATGGACCGCGTGACCGCTCTCGCCATCTTTCTCGCCCAGTCGAACGGCAAGAACCGCCTGACCGGAGGGGTGATCCCCCCAGAGCAGATGATTGA
>RDXA01000196.1 GCA_004292705.1 Sphingomonadales bacterium
CCCTTAACCCAGCGCAGCCTTCAGATCGTCGACCAGATCGAGCCGCTCCCACGGGAAGAAGTCGCCCTCTGCCGCGCGGCCGAAGTGGCCATAGGCGGCGGTCGGCTGGTAGATCGGCTTGTTGAGGCCGAGATGCGTGCGGATGCTGCGCGGGGTCAGGCCACCCAGCTTGGCAATGCCGAGGATCGCCTGTTCGATCTTGTCGTCGCCCACCGTGCCGGTGTCATGCGTGTCGACATAGAGCGACAGCGGCTTCGACACGCCGATGGCGTAGGCGATCTGGATCGTGCAGCGCGTGGCAAGGCCAGCGGCCACCACGTTCTTGGCGAGGTAGCGGGTGATGTATGCCGCGCTGCGGTCAACCTTGGTCGGGTCCTTGCCGCTGAACGCGCCGCCGCCGTGGGGCGAAGCGCCGCCATAGGTGTCGACGATGATCTTGCGGCCGGTCAGACCCGCATCGCCATCCGGCCCACCGATTTCAAAGGTGCCGGTCGGGTTGATGAAATATTCGGTCTCGCGCAGCAGCACCGGCGGGATCACGTCGGCGATCACGCCCTTCACGTAAGCTTCCAGTTCGGCCTGCTTGGCCGGATCGTTCTCGTCATAGCCCTTCTTGTGCTGGGTCGAGACGACCACCGCGGTCGCGGCGACCGGCAGCGAGCCTTCGTAACGCAGCGTCACCTGGCTCTTGGCGTCAGGCTCAAGGAAGGGGGCCGCGCCCGAGTGACGGTCGGCGGCCATGCGTTCGAGGATCTTGTGGCTGTAATACAGGGTAGCTGGCATCAGGCCCGGGGTTTCGTCGGTGGCGTAACCGAACATGATGCCCTGGTCGCCCGCGCCTTCATCCTTGTTCTCGCCCGCGTCCACGCCCTGCGCGATGTGCGCCGACTGGCCGTGCAGGCGGTTGATGAATTCGAGCTTCTCCCAGTGGAAGCCGTCCTGCTCATAGCCGATGCGCTTCACGGTATTGCGGACCGTGGCTTCGATCTCTTCCTGTGCGCCGGGGACCCATGCGCCGTTCTCGTAAACGCCCTTGCAGCGGATTTCGCCCGCCAGCACGACCAGCTGGGTGGTGGTCAGGGTTTCGCAGGCGATTCGCGCCTCGGGGTCCTTGGAGAGGAACAGGTCGACGATCGCGTCCGAAATCTGGTCCGAAACCTTGTCGGGGTGGCCTTCGGAAACGCTTTCGGAGGTGAAAAGGTAATCGTTGCGCATGGGTTCCCCCGGGGGCTGGAATGGGCGGTATCGCGCGGTTTGCGGGACCTTATAGAGATATAACGAAACCTTTATGTCCGCGTCTTTCTGCTCCGCCCTAGCCGCGTGCGCGGATGAGCGCAAGCACTCTTGGCAGGCCAAGGCCGAGCGCGATGAACAGCGCCGCCCAGGCCAGCGTAAGCATATGGCCCCATTGCGAGAACAGGGTTGGCGGCTTGGCTTCTGGGACGAAGCCTTCCAGCTTGTCGGCCTTGCCCGAGGCAATGCTGCCGCGCACCACGCCTGCGGAGTCGATCACCGCGCTGATCCCGGTGGTGGTCGAGCGCAGCACCGGCAAGCCCTCCTCGATCGCCCGCATCCGCGCCTGTGCAAGGTGTTGCGGCGGGCCCCACGTGCCGAACCATCCGTCGTTCGAGGGATTGAAGATGTAATCGGGGCGGTTCGCCCGGTCCGCAACCGCGCCCGAGAAGACGATCTCGTAGCAAATCATGACCCCCGCCTTGCCATGGACGCCAAGGTCGAGCGTGCGCGGGCCGGGGCCGGGGAGATAGTCGATGCTGCCTGCGACCAGCCGCGACAGGCCGAGCGGTTCGAGGAGCGGGCGTAGTGGCAGGTACTCGCCATAGGGAACGAGATGCGCCTTGTCATAGCCGCCGACAACGGCACCCGCGCCGTCAATCGCCATCACCGAATTGCGCGCACTGACCGCCGCGGGAATGCCGTCAGGACGGATGCCGATATTGAGGTTTACCACACCGGTCAGCAGCGTCGATTGCTGGCCGATCACCGTGCCGATCCGCGCGCGCGCCAGCTTCGGATCGCCGCCTGCGGTCATCTGGAGGTAATAGCGCTCGGGATAGCCGTCCTCGAGATAGTCGGGCACCGCGCTCTCGGGCCACAGCACGATACGCGACGTTTCACGCCCCGGCGCAGTCAGGCGGGAGAGGCGGGCGAACTGCTCCTCGAACTTGGAACCGTCATTGATCTCGGATTGCGGGATGTAGGGCTGCACGAGGGTGTAACGCAGGGCGCTCTCCGCCATGGGCGTGGCCGGGACAAGCATGATCGCAGCCAGTGGCACCAACGGCACGATCAGATCGGCCGCGCGCCTGCGATTGATCGCGGCGAGCACGCCGCAACCCAGCAGCACCGCGATGCCGGACAGGGCATAGGTCCCCATCCACGGCAGCACCCGCGCCAGCCCCGGCGTGCCCCACCCGCCCAGCAGCATCAGCCCGAGCGGAGGCCAGGGGTAGCCGGTGAACACCCAGCCCCTCATCCACTCGGTGACGATCCACGCGCCCGCCAGCACCAGCCCGAAGGCCCATAGCGGACGCTTTTTTGCCAGCAGATGCGCGGCGAGGCCGGCGAGGGCGGGATACCACGCCAGATAGACGCACAGCAGCGGCACTGCGGCCCAGCCCAGCGCCTCGGGCATCTTGGCCTGATGGGTAAAGGCGGTGGCGATCCAGTTATTGGCCAGCGTCAAATGCGCCCAACCGAACCACCAGCCCCGCCACAGCGCGCCGCGCCAGCTCTCAGTGGAATAAATCAGCCACACGAAACCCGCGAGCGCCGCAAGTCCCAGCGGCCAGAGATGCAGCGGGGGATAGGCGCAAGCCGCTATCAGTCCCAGCACGATGGAGGCAACCGCAGGACGGCGCTGCACCAGCGCCGCTGCCGCAGCCAGCCGCTCCATCATGGCAATCAGTCGACGGTTTCGAGCGTGCCGCTGTCGCCGCCGGTGTCATCGCCGCGGATCGAGGGCGGGAGAATCGAGCTGTCGATGCCGCGCTGCTCGCTCTCATCGGCGGGTTTGCGGGGCTTGCGGCCACGCGCGGGCTTTTCGGCCCGTTCGGCGGGGCGTTCTGCGGCCCGCTCCGGACGTTCGGTGCGCTTCTCGCTGCGCCCGCCGTCACGCTCGCCATCGCGGGGCTTGCGCTGCTGCGGCTGGCGACGCGGGCCGCGCTGGCGGTTGTCATCGCGGTCTTCACCGCGATCATTGCCACGATCCTCGGTGAGGAATGTTTCACCCTCCTGCCCCGGCTCGCCTTCCATCACGTCGCCGCGCGAATCGTTGTCGGACTGTTCATAGGGCGAGCGCGTCGGCGCTTCGCTGCGACGGCCGCGATCGAAGTCGAAATCGTCCTCGAACTCCTCGGCCTGTTCGCGGTCGTCGTTGCCCCGGCGGCCACCGCGCTGTTCGTCCTGACGCGCCTTGTTGTCGGCGATCACGCGGAAATAGTGGTCGGCAAACTGGAGGTAGTATTCCATCTGCACGCGGTCGCCATTGTGCTGGGCGTCCTGCGCGAGCTTCTTGTACTTGTCGAGCATCTGCGGGGCATTGCCGCGCGCCCGGCTGTCGATGCGGTTCAACTGAGCACCATTGCCGCCCTGATTGCGGTTGCCGCGTCCACGACGACGGTTATTCCGGTTATTATTATTCAAGGAAATTGTTCCTTATCAGCGACCTGGCGCAAAAATATGCCTGCACGCGCGGTCAACAGACCCCTTGCCCTCGCGCCATGATGGGCCGTGCCCAAAGCATGCCGCGCGCTCCGCGCTGCCGCAGCCGGGGGCTTGCCCTGACGGCCGTATCAGCTGAGTTTAGGAGCTTGGCCCAGCGACTTGCGCCCTTCGCAGGTCATCTGGCCTAAGGCAGACGTAGCGATGCCAAAGCGGTTTGCCAAGCCCCGCCAGACTTTTCTCACATCAGGATCAGCGCGCGCGGCCGCTGCGCAAGATCGCGGCGCAGCTCTACGGCAAACCCCGCAGCCTGCGCGAGCGCTCCGACAGCCTCGGCCTGGCTCGCCCCGATTTCCAGGATCGCAACACCGCCCTGCCGCATCAGCGCGCGAAGTTGCGGGATCAGCACATGGTAATCGTCGAGCCCTTCCGGCCCGGCAAACAGTGCCGTAGCGGGCTCGAACGCGGCCACCTGCCGGTCAAGCACCGCGTCTGCCTCGATATAGGGCGGATTGCAGAGGATCAGATCGAAGGTGCCGAGGCCGCCGGCCCATTCCGCTTCGCGCCAATCGCACAGATGGAACGCCGCGCGCGCTGCCAGCCCGGTTGCCGCCGCATTCGCCTCGGCCACCGCCAGCGCGCCCGCCGAAGCGTCGATGCCTACCCCCTCCCAGCCCGCCCGGTGGGCCAGAACGGCAAGCAACAGCGCGCCCGAGCCCGTGCCAAGATCGAGCGCCCGCCCCGCAACACCCGCGATTTCACGCGCCGCCTCGATCAGCGTCTCGCTGTCTCCGCGCGGGATAAGCGTTGCCGGGGTTACCTTGAGAGTGAGGCCGTAGAACTCCGTCTCGCCGGTGATGTAGGCGACTGGCTCATGCGCGGCGCGGCGTGCAACCAGCGCGGCGAAGCCTTCAGGCGCGGGGTTGCGCATCGCCCGCAGCAGCATGTC
>RDXA01000088.1 GCA_004292705.1 Sphingomonadales bacterium
CATGAGGTTGTTCATGAACTTCGACAGGATCTGATCCCCGTACTGGGGATCGGGCAGGATGACCCGCTTTTCGGGACGACGACGACGTGACATATTTTTGAACTCCTTCGGAGTGCGGCAAACCCGTCCGGGTTTGCCTTGCGGCTCCGGCCCGCTCCCCCTCCCGGCCACCCAAAGGCTACCTCGTTAGGGTAGCCGGGAGGGGAAGCGGGCCGAAGCCGAACCTACCGCACGTTAAACCTTACTTCGGACGCTTGGCGCCGTACTTCGAACGCGACTGCTTGCGGTCCTTCACGCCCTGCGTGTCGAGCACGCCGCGCAGCACGTGATAGCGCACGCCGGGAAGGTCGCGCACACGCCCGCCGCGGATCAGCACCACCGAGTGCTCCTGCAGGTTGTGGCCTTCACCCGGGATGTAGCTGATGACCTCGCGCTGGTTGGTCAGGCGCACCTTGGCCACCTTGCGCAGCGCCGAGTTCGGCTTCTTCGGGGTCGTCGTGTAGACGCGGGTGCAAACGCCGCGCTTCTGCGGGTTCTGCTCCATCGCAGGGACCTTGGACTTGGCCTTCTGCGGAACGCGGCCCTTGCGGACCAGCTGGTTGATCGTCGGCATTAAGTTCTCACTTCACCATGTTCGACCCATCAGCAAAAGTGGGCACCGGTTTTGCGCCCGGATGGGTCGAGTTTGAATGGCGACACCGGAACCGGACGATGGAGGGAGAGAAATTCTCGTGCGCCGAACCCTTCGTGATCCCCCGCGAAGGCGGGGGCCTCAGGCAACAAGCGAGATCCGCTTGCGGCACGAGATCCCCGCCTTCGCGGGGACTCGCAGGATCGACGAGCCAGAAACGCTCCACCCGCATCGAACGGCCCTTCGGCCACCGGGTTACTTTGACGACTGCCCTCGGATGAGGACCGGGCCGCCAATGTTCAGCTCAATCCGAAGGGCAAGCCCCGCGGAGGATGCGCGCCCTTAGGCGGGTTTGGGCGGGGGGTCAAGGGTGGGAGTTGGCTGTTCAGCCGGGACCGACGAAATCCATCCAATTCACAATTTCAGCATCAACCTCTTCGATTTCAATCTGGTTAGTCTGATTGTCGAAGAGGACCAAGTTATCACAAGCGAACCTAG
>RDXA01000197.1 GCA_004292705.1 Sphingomonadales bacterium
GTCGCTTGCCGCCTATGCCAGCCTCAAATGGTGGCTAATCGCGCTGGCACTGGGCGGGATTGCTTTGGTGCTTGGTCTCAGCTGGAGAGTCGCCCGCAGCGTTACCGAGCCGCTCCAGCAGCTCGACGCCGCGACCCGGCTGATCGGCGAGGGCCGCGAAGTCACCCTCGAGATCGAAACGGGAGACGAAATCGGGCGGCTGGCGGACAGCTTCAAACAGATGATCGCCGCGATCGAGGAACGTGAACGGCGGATCATCCATGTCGGGCTCCATGACGGACTGACCGGCCTGCCCAACCGCAAGCTCTTTGCCGAACAGCTTGCCAACGTGCTGGCCCGCCGCCGCGCAGACGAGCGGATCATGATGGCCTATGTCGATCTCGACGATTTCAAGATGGTCAACGACACGCTCGGCCACCCGACGGGTGATGCCTTGCTGCGCAAGATCGCCGATCATCTGCGCGAAGACCTGCCCGACGCCCTGATCGCACGGTTGGGGGGTGACGAATTCGCCATCCTGATTGACGGTATCGACGAGAAAGCAAGCCTCGGGAACATCGCGGACAGCCTGCAACGCAGCTTCGACCGGCCGCTGACGATCAACGGACAAGCCGTATCATCCAGCGCCAGCATCGGTATCGCCATGGCCCCCGGGGATGCCAAGGACGGCGTTACCTTGATGAAGAATGCCGACCTTGCACTTTATCGTGCCAAGCATGAGGGCAAGTCGACTTACCATTTCTTCGAACCTGCACTGGACGAGGCCGCGCGGCAGCGCCGCCAGCTCGAAATCGACCTGCGCGCGGCAATCAAGGACGGTGGGTTCGAGCTTTATTTCCAGCCGCTCTACAGCCTGGCTGCCAAGCGCCTGACCGGGTTCGAGGCGCTGATCCGCTGGAACCACCCCACCCGCGGGCGCGTGAACCCGGTCGAGTTCATTGCGCTGGCCGAAGAGACCGGCCTTATCATTCCGATCGGCGAATGGGTGCTGCGCGAGGCATGCCATCAGGCCAGCACCTGGCCTGCCGATGTCTCGGTCGCGGTCAATGTCTCGCCCAAGCAATTTGCTGCGAGCGGGATCGTCAGCACAGTGCTTTCGGCGCTATCGGCGAGCGGGCTGTCCACGGATCGGCTTGAGCTGGAAATCACCGAAAGCATCTTCATTTCCGATGTCGACGCGACTTTGGCGACGCTGCACTCCTTGCGCAATATCGGCGTGAAGATCGCGCTCGACGATTTCGGCACGGGCTATTCGTCGCTGAGCTATCTGCGCTCTTTCCCCTTTGACAAGGTCAAGATCGACAAGAGTTTCGTCGAGGATCTCGGCACCAGCAAGAACGGCCATGCGGTGATCCGCGCGATCACGACCCTCGCCGACGCGCTGGGGATGGAGACGCTGGCCGAGGGGGTGGAGGATATCGCCCAGTTCGAAGTGCTCGAACGCGAAGGCTGCCGCCACATTCAGGGCTATCTGTTTTCCAAGCCCGTCGCCGCCGATGGCGTCGAAGACCTGCTCCGCAACGGCGCCGGGTATCAGCGCCAGCTTCAGGCGTAAGGTTCCCGCAACCCCGATACCGGCTGACGCGCCGTCTTTGCCCCGGTTTGGCGGACAAGAGCAAAGACGCGGGCAGTTGCCCAATGTTTTTTGTCGCGCGTCATCGGAAAATGCGCAGTATCCTGGCCGCTGGACATGCCGCCGTGCCGAACGAAGGGTTCGGGCCGCGGCACGACAGGCAGTCAGGGGTGTGATTATGCGGTTTGTCCTGGGGTTTCTCGGCCTCGCCTTGTTCTGGGCTGTCGGCGTGCAGGCGCAGGAACCGGACGCGGGCTACGACACGCTGCTGGAGCTTCACGACGAGCTGCGCGATGACATGCTCCCCGGCTTTACCGCAGGGGTGGTGATGGATTCCGGCGCGCGCGTGGGGGATGTCTACGCCGACGAGCTGATGGCGCAGAAGCTGGCTGGTCTCGCCGCCTATGAAACGCGGCTTGCCGGTTTGCCGGTGAAAAGCTGGTCGCGGCCCGCGCAGGTGGACTTCCTCGCCGTCAAATCCATCCTCAACGGCTATCGCTTCAATCTCGAAGTGCTGCGCCCGTGGAAGCGCGATCCGGGCTTTTACCTCGATCCGCTGATGGGAGTCGCCTTTGCCGAGGTGTCAGGGAGCGAGCCGGACATCGAAAAGCTGCGCATGCGGCTAAGGAAGGTGCCGCCGATGCTCGCCGCAGCGCAGGCGAACCTGACCGAGGTTGCCGGGGACTTCGCCGATCTGGCGCTCCACAATCTCGAGAACAGCGACGGGGTCAATCACTACCACCCCTATCGCGCCGTGCCCCCGGCGGGGATTATCGGCTGGTATGACGACCTGCTCGCGCGCAGCCGGACCGGACGCCCGGATCTGGTCGGCGATGTGGAGGCGGCCCGCGCGGCGGTGGTCGCCTTCCGCGACTGGCTGCGCGCCGAACGTCCGCGCATGACCGCGCCTGGCGGGGTCGGGGCGGAGCGGTATGACTGGTATATCCGGCATGTCCGGATGATCCCGCTGACCGCTGCCGAAATGCTGACTCTGGCCGAGCGCGAGCATGAACGCATGACCGCCGCGCTCGTGCTGTTGCGCCACCGCAATCGCACGCTTCCGCAACTCACCCTGTCGCAGAGTGCCGAAGAGCAGGCGGACAAGATCCGCGTCACCGATCAGGCGGTGCGCCGGTTTCTGACCGAAGAGGACATCGTCACGATTCCCGATTTCGTCGGCGAACTGGGCACCAACACGCCCTATATCGAGCGGCCGGGTGGCCCCAATTTCTGGGAGCAGATCCAGTTCCGCGATCCCATCCCCGATCACCTCCATGCGGTGATCCCCGGCCATCGTTTCGATGCGGTGCTGGCCAGCCGTGACAAGCGGCCGATCCGGGGCAGCTACAGCGATGGCGGGCGGGCCGAAGGTTGGGCCACCTATCTTGAGGAGGCCCTGATGCTGGCGGGTGCCACCCGGCACAGCCCCCGCGCCGACGAGTTCATGCAGCTGTTCGGCATCTTCCGCGCGGCCCGCGTGCCGGCCGACATCGCCATGCAGCATAACCGCTGGAGCGTGAGCGAAGCGGTCGCCGCGATGCGCGCACGCACGCCCTGGCTCGACGAGGACGTGGCCCGCGTCGACGCGGAGATCTACCTGCGGCGCCCGCCCGGCTACGGGGTCGCCTACACCATCGGCAAGTTGCAAATGGACGCTCTGCTCGCCGACCGCGCGAGCCAGCTGGCGGAGGCATTTTCCCTGCGGGAGTTTCACGACGCTTTTCTTGCGGCAGGCAGGCTGCCCATTGCGCTGGTGCGTTACGAAATGACCGGCGCGGATGATGAAGTCGCGCTGTTCTGGACCACGCCGCCGATACCATCGGCCCCGTAAGGCCACGCTTTGCGGAGCGATGATGACCGTGAATCCGACGCCGCATCGGCGTCGGCGCGCCGCGCTTGAGCTAGCGGGTCAGCTGCGCGGTTTGGGGCACAGACCCAGCCTTGAAGATGAAGGTCTCCACCTTCGTGCCACCGCCGATATTGACCCGGTTTTCCTGCCGCGCCCAGACATCGGTGAGGATCTGGGAATTGACCTGTAGCTCTGCACGTCCGGTCTCGGGCGCTGAGACCTCCTGATAGACCCACAGGCTGCCGCTGGTGATTTCGCTGCCGACATAGGCGGGCTCGGCCAGCGTGCCGTTCACCTGCAACAGGAACCGCCGGGTAACGTAGCGGGCAAAGGCCTCGCGGCTCTGCTCGCTGCCGATAATGTCGGGGTTTTTCGCCCCCTGCGCGCGCAGGGCGTGTTCGGCATCGTGGACCGGCACCTGATGCGCAATCTCGATCGCGCCCGTCCGCGGGTTAAGCGCGATGGTGGAGATGGCGATCTTCTGCTGGTGCGCGAACGCCGTGCCGCTGCCGAGCGGGGCCAGCACGATCGCCAGCGCGAGAAGCAGGCAGCGGATCACTTGCGCTTCTTGTCCGGCTCGGCCCCCGCTGCCTCGCCCATCAGGTCTCGGCTGACGCGCGACTTGCTGGCCTCGTCCTTGAAGGCCTCGATCCGGCTCGGGATAATCCGTCGCGGATAGTGGTTGTTCTCAAGGTCGGCATCGCCGGTTTCCCAGTCGGGATCGACCATCACCTGCACCAGTTCCTTGCCCTTGGGATAGACCAGCAGCTTGGCCACTTCCTTGGAATTGCGCCGCCAGATTTCAGCCGGGATGGTGAGCTTTTCCTTCTTCCCGTCGGCAAAGGTCAGGCCAAGAATGATCGGCATCACCAGCCCGCCCTTGTTGCTGAAGTTGAGGACGTAGTAATTCGCGTCCTCCTTCACCGCGCGGTCAAACGCGGCGCGTTCCCACGGCAGCAGCCCTTCGAGGAAATCGGTGTAGCCCTTGCGGTCCTTGGGCGTGACGGTGAATTCGTCGTTTTTGTCGTAGAAATCGGTCACACCGGGGTTTTCGAGCACCCAGATCGGCAGGCCCTGCGCCTTGTTGAGGCCGATGCCGACCACGTCCGGCTCGTCCGCGCGCTCCTGGCGGCGGCGCGGCAGATCGATGTCGGGGTTCTTGCTGTCCATCTTCA
>RDXA01000089.1 GCA_004292705.1 Sphingomonadales bacterium
GGCGTCACCGGAAAGCCGATACGGCGTTCCTTCTCGCGCGGGACAGCGGCGCGGAAGACCTGATCGACGTAGTCGGGGCAGTGCACCGCTTCCAGCCATTCCCTCGGCATCGGTTCGGGGGCGTGCTCGGTGATGGGCACACCCGAAGCACGCAGTTCCTCCATCACGAGGTAGTACTTGTCGAAACGGAACGTCCCCCGCTCGGGGCGCGGGGCCATATAATCGGCGTGGTGGACGACGTGGAGCATCGCCGCGTCAACCCGGCAGCCAGCCCATGTGTTCCGCAAGAATCTTGCAGCCCAGCGCGATCAGGATCACGCCCCCGGCGCGCTCGGCCCATTCGCCCCACCTGTCGCCTGCCACCCGGCCCAGCAGGACGCCGCCCGCGCTCATGACGGCGGTGATGATGCCGATCAGCGCGACCGCCACCAGCGGCTCGACCGCGAGGGTCGGCAGGGTGATCCCCGCCGCCAGCGCGTCGATGCTGGTGGCCACGCCCGCCAGCAACAGCGCGCGGCCCGTCAGCGCGTGGCTCGCCTCCTCGTCGCCGACATGCCCGCCGAGCATCCGCACCCCGAGGAAGCTGAGCAGGCCGAAGGCGATCCAGTGATCGACCGCCTCGATATAGATCAGCGCCACAGCGCCGATCACCCATCCGGCGAGCGGCATCAGCGCCTGGAACACCCCGAAGGTGACCGCAATCGCCGCCCCGCCGCGCAAGCCGGGGCGGAACTTCGCACCCTGCGTCAGCGCGACGGCAAAGGCGTCCATCGCCAGCGCAATGGCGAGAAGCAAGGCTTCGATCACGGAGCGGGCTGGTTCGCCAAGGCAGCAAGCTCGGTGAAGATCGCATCCTCGGCGCGGCTCGCGGCATTGCGCCAGCTGGCGGCGGTGTCGAGGTTCACGGCCTTGCCCTCGGCCGTCAGTACCAGCAGCGCGGGCGTTCCGGGCAGTTCGGAAAGACCGAAGCGGCGCGGCACGGCGAGATTATGCCCGTCGCCGGTCTGCGGCAGGCCGACATTGACGAACACCAGCTCGTAACGCTCCGCCACCAGCGCGGCAAAGCGCGGGGTTTCGAGCCACCCGGCCAGCGCGCGGCTGTCGTGGCACCAGTTGCCGCCCAT
>RDXA01000198.1 GCA_004292705.1 Sphingomonadales bacterium
CGGCGAAGCGTTCGGCGCTGGGTGCGAGTCGGCGGATCAGGATGACCCCCTTGGCGCTGGGGCTGACAATCGCGCCGTCCGCCTCGGGGCTCCCTGGCTGTAGCAGTCGCACTGTCACGGCCTTGCCGGTGCCCCGGATCGTAGCAAAATTGTCGGTCTGCGCGGCAAAGAACGAGAGCGATTGGTAATCCGGCCAGTCGCCCATTTGCACCGACAGCTGCATGCCGGGGTTGCCCAGATCATAACGGCACAGCGCATAATAGAGATCGGGCGAAGATCGCACCACGTTCTGCGTCTGCGGGGTGACGCGTTCGGGATTGGTGAAGCGGTGGAGCGCTACCCCGCGCTGCGCCAGCATGGCCATCGCCTGCCCCATGATGACGGAGGGGGCAAAATGCAGCGCGGTGGCATGCATGGCCGCCGCGCTCAGCAACAGCACAGCCAGTGGACCGAGCCAGCGCTTCATGCCGCGCCCCCGGCACCGCAGCCCAGACGCTCGATCCGCGGCGGCACGAGCGCGGCGGCGGGAGTCGCGATCACCGCCGGATCAGGCAGGTAGAGCCGCAGCGTCAGATCGAATTCGCCGGCCGTGCGGCTCGAAATCCAGTGATCCGCGCCCTCGGGTCGCTGCGCCGCGATCACCGCCTCCCATGCACCCGCCCCTACGCGGCTGGCATCGATGCTGAGCGCGTTGTCGGTGTTGGCGGGCAGCATGCTCGCCGAGTCATAGAGCGTGACCGACCACCACCCCGCCGGCATCGCCCCGCCCGACAGACGATAGGTGCAAGCTTCACGCAAGGGCTGGCCCTCATCATCGGTGGTGCGGGTGAAATAGACCGCTTCGCTGCGTGCCAGCGCCAGCAGGCCATGCCGGGCGACCCGCGCGCGGGTGTAGGCATCGGCTGCTTCCGAACCGATCGCGAAATCGCTGCGCCAGCCGGCCACATCGACATCGCCAAACGCCAGCGTATTCGCTCCGGGAAGCAGGCCTGCCAACCACAACGCGCTGCCCATCCCGATCGCACTGCCTGCCACCACGGCCAGCAAATAGACGAGAATGCGCCGCATCAATCCGGCACCACCGCCTCGGCCTCGATCTCGACCCGCCATTCGGGACGACACAGCCACGCCACGCCCGCCATGGTCGCCGCCGGACGCGCGGCGCCGAAGAACCGCGCATGCACCGCACCGACCGCGTCCTGATCTTCCGGGTCGGTCAGCAGCATCCGGGTGCGCACCACATCGGCAGCGCTTCCGCCGAGTTCTTCGATGGCTGCAACAATGATCGTACAAACCCGCTCTGCCTGCTCGGCCGCACCGCCCGGGGTGGTCGAACCATCGGGCTCGACCGGACCGGTACCGGCAACGATAATGCGGCGGCCGACCTTGACGGCGCGGGCAAAGCCGAAAGTGGCTTCAAAGGGCGAGCCCGAACTTACTCGCTGCCGGTCAGATCCGAGGGCGCTCATCCACAGGTGATCCCGGTGATCTTCATCGCTTCGTCATAGCGCACGTTCACGCGGTCCTGACGGTAGTCCATTGTCCAGGCGCCCCGTGGCGGCCCCCAGCGCAGCGTGCGCGCTCCGCTGTCTCTCAGGATCGCCGCGCCTATCGCCTGGGTCGCGTCATGGCCGATGTGATACTGGGCCGGGTCGGCGTTGCAGGCCATTGCCCCCGGCGGCGCGGGTGCGGCGGATTGATCCGGCGGCGTATCGCTGACCGTTGTGCTGCATCCCGCAAGTCCCGCCAACGCGAGCGATATGGTCAAGCGCTTCATCCTGTCCTCCGCCATACGCGCCGCTATCGGGCGTCCGGCCGGGGTCTATCAGGCAGAAACCGGGATGAGAAGGCTCACCAATCAGGCTGCACGCGCCTGAACCGCGCCATCGGGCAAGGTCTCACGTGCCAGCGTTGCCAGAGCATCGGCTGAAAGCGGCTTTCCGATAAAGTAGCCCTGCGCATAATCGCAGCCGATACGCTTGAGGAAGGCGAGGCACGCGGCCTCCTCCACCCCCTCTGCAACCACCTTGAGGCCAAGCTCGTGCGCCAGTTGCACGGTCGACCGCACCAGCATCGCGTCGCCCTTGTCAATATGGGCCTGGGCAACGAACATCCGGTCAATCTTGAGCTCGGACAGCGGCAGGAGCTTGAGGTAATTGAGCGCCGACTGGCCGGTGCCGTAATCGTCCATCGAAATGCGGATGCCGGCCGCGCGGAAGCGCTGAAGCGTCGCGATGGCACCGTCCGTATCCTCGAACTGGGCGCTTTCCGTAACTTCGAACGTGATCTGCTGCACCGCAACATCCCCGCGCGCGACAAGCGCCAGCGCCCGGTCGGCAAAGCTTTGCGAGGTAAGCAACGCTGCCGAGATATTGACCGCCACCGAAATCGTCAGCCCGCGCGCATGCCACTGGCGTGCGTCAGCCAAGGCTTGCGTCAGCACCGCCAGCGTCAAGTCGTCCATCCGGCCGCGCTCCTCGAACAGCGGAATGAAGCAATCGGGTGGGAGCAGTCCGCGCTCCGGATGGTTCCAGCGCACGAGCGCCTCGACCGAGTCAATCTGGCGGGTCGCGAGATTGAGCTTCGGCTGGTAGAGCACCGTGATATTGCCACTGCGCAGCGCATCGTCGAGCTCACCCAGCAATGAGAACTGCTGGGTCACGGCCTCGCCCGTTCCTGCGGTGTGAAGCCGCCAGAACTTGCCCGCGCGCTTGGCAAGGCTTGCGGCATGAGCGGCTTGGACAGCCGGATCAGCGGCGCCCCAATCCGCCACACCGAAGGTCAGCGAGACTCCCAACCGGCGTCCGGCCATTTCAATCGGGCTGCGCATCAGCGCGCGAATCCCTGCGAGCTGGGCTTCCAGCTCGGCAATCGGCAAGGCTGAAACCCACACCAGCGTGCGATCTTCGGACCGATATACCGCCTCAACACCGCTGGCGACCTTCAGTCGCTCGGCAATGCGTCCGAGCAATGTGCCGATATTGTCGCCATCGATCGCGAGCTTGAGCGCGTCGAAATCGTCAATCTGGGCGGCAACGGCGTAACGGTCGGACGCGGACGGATCACGCGTATCGAGCGCCAGCCGGTTGGGCAGACCGCTCTCGGGATCGATGCGGCGGCGCTGCGCGGCAAAGCGCTGGGTCAGCGTAATGTGACGGATCGCCCCCGTGGCAACGGCAAGCATCAGTGCAGGCGCGATCTCGAACCAGATATCTGCCGCCAGCCGTGCGGCCAGCCACATCGTGAACAACACTACCAGCGCACCGCCTGTCCGTAGCAGAGCCGCGCGCCGCCGCTGCGCCGCCAATATTGCAAGCGCCAGCACGGCAGCGCACAGGAGCGGCAGCGCCCACGAACCATAGACCGGCTCGCCCTCGCCGAGCGTTTCTGCCGCCAGCGCCTGAATGATCACGCCTGGCATCACGCCGTGGCCCGGCACGGTGTAGCGATCACCCAATTCAATCGCGGATGCGCCGATAATCACGTCCTTGCCCTTCAGGCTTCCTGACGGGATCATGCCGCGTTCGATGGCGACAAAGCTGTGGCGCGGGATGGTCGCCGGATCGATGGCGAAATCGACCGGAAAGCTCTCGCCGACAGCGCCATCCTGCCCAGCGACAAAGGCCGAGAGCGAAGGGCGCGCGGTCGCACTGGTGACCGTGCCGAACGGGATCCGCCGCACATAACCGTCGCGGTCGGGCAGGACGGAAACCGACGCCAGATGCGCGTGTTCGCGCAGGATCGGGATGGGTAGCGAGTCCAGCTGCCGCTCGTCGCCAAACCCGGCCTTTTGGGCAAAGGTCGGCAGGGCGACCGAAGCCTTTGCGGCGGCAATCGCGTCCGCCAAGGCGCGGTCACCGGCAGCATCGCCATCGCTCGAAAAATCGACGTCAAAGCTGATCGAGCGCACGCCGGCCTGATCGAGCGCGCTGACGACTCTGGCGTAATGATCGCGCGGCCAGGGCCAGCGGCGGATCGCCGCCATGCTCGCCGCGTCCATCTCGACAATGTGAACCTGCCCGCTGGCTTCATGGCTGAGCAGGGCGAAACTGAATTCCTGCAGGCGGTTTTCGGTGTTACGGAAAGCACCGGTGAGCGCGGTGATGGTGACCACCAGCGCCATAGCGCAGATCAACAAGATGTTGGTGCGCCAACTGTCAGAGCGGAGCGAATCCGCCGGACGTGGCCGCAAGAAGCGCGGGAGGTTCATGGTGACCGTCTGACGCAATCAGCGCTGGCTTTTTGCCGTCACTGCGACGGTCAGGCCAAAGGCGGATTGCGGCGCAGCATCAAACCGGGCGCGCGGGCCTTTCCCGCCCCCGGGATTGCCGTCGCCCCCGCCACCACCGGGGTTGCCATCGCCACCGGGAGTGCCGCCGGGGTTACCACCACCGGGGCACCATCGCCGCCAGGAGCGCCGCCGGGGTTGCCACCACCGGGGGCACCATCGCCGCCGGGGGCGCCGCCAGGGTTGCCGCCATCGGGGGCACCATCGCCGCCGGGAGCGCCGCCGGGGTTGCCACCACCGGGGTTGCCATCACCGCCGGGAGCGCCG
>RDXA01000199.1 GCA_004292705.1 Sphingomonadales bacterium
CCCTACGGCATGACTGGCGCGCGCTGCACCGGCCACGCGCTGATCGAAGGCAAGCGCCGCGGGGCGAAGTATGTCGTGGTGACGATGTGCGTCGGCGGCGGCATGGGCGCGGCCGGGCTGTTCGAGGTCTTCTAGGGCCGAAAGCTTGGCAGAAAGACGCAGCGGCGTGGGGAGCGATTCCCGCGCCGCTTTTTCGTTCTAGCCGCGCTTGGCCTCGAGGTCGGCGAGCAGGTCGATCACCAGCGGTTTGATACGCTCGACATAGGCGACGATGTTCTCGCGCTCCTTGTCGACATAGGCGAGGAAGCGGGCGGCGAGGTCGGGATCATAGCCGCCCTCGACGCGCTCCATCGCCTCCATCGTCTGGGCCCGGGCGACCAGCACCTTTTCGCGGATCGGCGCGAGGTTCTTGTGGATCAGCTCATCGAGCGGGGTGAGGCTCGCCAGCGGATGCTGCGGCAGGCGCATCACCGCTGCGGTCGGCGCGTCGGTGGGCAGGTAGATGGTGTTCCATTCGTCATAGGGCATGAGTTGCATCGAGCGGATCAGCCAGTCGCCGAAGGGCGTGTTGAGCACGCCCTCGCCGCAGATGAAATAGGGGCGCAGGCTGTTGTGACCGTAGGTCTGGAGCAGTTCCGCCTCGAGCCGGCAGCGGCGCTCTTCCTGGCGCGCGAGCGACTGCTTGATCATCCGGTCGAAATCCTCGGCCTGGGGGATGATGTTGCTGGGATCGTCGGCGCTGAAGCCGAGCTCCTTGAGGAACTGCCCCTGCGGCCCGTCGAAGATCGCCTTGGGGATAGCCCGCAGCTTGCCGTCCGCGTCGGGCACGGAACGCGGCATGGCCGCTGCCACCGGCGCGGGACGCGCGGCGGGTTCGGCGATCTTGCGACCGAAAGCCTTTCTCTGGAACATCGGCATCCCTTGCTGCGAGCAACAGTAGATGCCTTCATAGAACCAAAAGGTTGACCAATCGCAAAGGCTTGGTCGCGTCTAAGCGAAAGGGATGGAAGGCCGGTCCGCGATGAACCGGCCCCGCCCCTGCCAGATGTCTCAGCGCAAGGACACCACGTTGTCGGTCGCCTCGCGCACGCGGGTGCCGTTGAACAGGCTCATCATCGGCTCGTCCTGCACGGTGACAACCTGTGCATTGCCGTAGCCGTTGAACCCGGTCTTCATCGCCGCGCCGTAAGCGCCGAGCATCCCGATCTCGACATAATCGCCCGCCTGAATATCCGCCGGGAGCGCAAACGGCCCCTTCATGTAGTCGGCGTCATCACAGGTCGGCCCATAGAAGGCAAAATCCGCCTCGTCCTCGATCAGATCGTCCTCGAGCGCGCGTACCGGGAAACGCCAAGCCACGTGGGCGGCATCGTAGAGGGCGCCATAGGCACCGTCATTGATGTAGAGTTCCTCGCCCCGGCGCTTGGTCACTTGCACGACCATCGAGCTGTATTCAGCCGACAGCGCCCGGCCGGGTTCGCACCACAGCTCGGCGTTATAGGCAATCGGCAGGCTCTCGAAATGCTTGGCGATGATCGCGAAGTAATCGTCCATCGGCGGCGGCTCGAGCCCCGGATAGGCGCTCGGGAAGCCCCCGCCCACGTCGATCATGTCGATCACCACCGACGCCTCGGCAATCGCCGCACGGGTGCGGTCGAGCGCCTGGACGAAGGCGAACGGCGTCATCGCCTGGCTGCCGACGTGGAAGCACACGCCCAGCCAGTCGCAATGCTGGCGGGCCTGCTGGAGCAGCTGGGGCGCTTCGATCAGGTCGCAGCCGAACTTCGAGGCGAGGCTCAGTTCCGAATATTCGCTCGAAACGCGCAGCCGCACGCACAGGCGCAGGTCACGCGGCGGCTCGCCGGTGGCCGGGTCGGTACAGGCCATGACGATCTTCTCCAGCTCCTCGAAGGTGTCGAGGCTGAAGGTGCGCACGCCATGATCGAAATAGGCCTCGCGGATTGCCGAAGGGGTCTTCACCGGGTGCATGAAGCACAGCACCGCATCCGGCAGGATGCCGCGCACCAGCCGCACCTCGGTGATCGAGGCGACGTCGAAGTGGGTCACACCGGCGCTCCACAGCACCTCGATGAGATCGGGAGCCGGGTTGGCCTTCACCGCATAGAGCACCTTGCCCGGAAACCTCTCGACGAAGAAACGGGCGGCGCGCCGCGCGGCATGCGGGCGGTTGAGGATGACGGGTTCGTCCGGACGAAGGTCGCGGACTACAGCCAGTGCGTCAGGATAAATGTGCAACTCAAGGGACCCCCAAAACGGTTTTTGAAAACCATAAAACGACAAGCTGCCTTGCGGTTTGGAAGTCCCCTTGGGGCAGCGGAAGCGCGCATCTAGGGCTTGGGGGGGATAATGCAAATGAAAAATGCACCCCGGCGGGATGAAATGTTACTTTTTGAAGACACCTCCCAAAAGACGACCGGAATGTGACGGAAATCCGAGGGTTTTCGCGGGTCAGAAGCCGATCTTGGGAACCTGATCGACCGTGCCCTGCTCGCTCGCGTCAAGCCGGTGGAAATCGGCTTCGGCAAAGCCAAGCGCTCCGGCGAACAACACCGCAGGGAAGGATTCGCGCGCCCCGTTGAACCGCGCAACCGCAGCGTTGAGCGCGCGGCGGGCGGCAGCCAGCTTGTCCTCGACATCGGCAAGTTCGTGCTGGAGCGACTGGAAGTTGGCGCTGGCCTTGAGATCGGGATAGGCCTCGCCCAGCGCCAGCAGATTGTCGAGCGCGCCGCGCAATTGCTGCTCGCTCGCCGACGAGGGCGAACCCGATGCCGCCGCATTGCGGGCTGCGATCACCGCTTCCAGCGTCGCCGATTCGTGGCCAGCATAGCCCTTCACCGTCTCGACCAGATTGGGAATCAGGTCATGCCGCTGGCGCAGCTGCGCATCGATATCAGCCACCCCCTGCCGCACGCTCTGCCTGAGGCCGACCAGCCGGTTGTAGATGCCGACAACCACCACCATCAGGCCCACGAACACCAGCGCCGCAACCAAGGCCACGTTCATAACGATCCCCTTTACCTTACCCGCCTATTTGTGCTGACACAGGTTAAAGGATCGCGCGGGAGAGGCAATGCGCAAAGGGATTGATGGCCTGATGCAGGGCGGGCTGGAGGACTGGCTCGCCGGACAGGGAGACATGCGCGCGGCCGCAAAGAAGCGGGCGGCCTCGCGCTGGACGTGGAGCGCTGCCATTGCCATGCCGGTGCTGGCGTTTGTGTGGTTCAGCCCGGTTGGCCAGACAGGGATTGCTCCGTTTCTCACCATCCTGACGATCGTTGCGGCCGGGTGGTGGGGCTATGCCCCGATTGCCGACGCAAAAAAGGCCATCAAGATCGGCATAAACTCGGCAATCGCGGCGAGTTACGGGCTTTCCTATGCCAGCGAGGTTGAACCCGGCCCCGAATTCGAAGCGGCGCGCACCTACGGCCTCGTGCCGGGCTTTGATCGCTCCCAGTTCGAGGATCGCTGGCACGGTGCGCTCGAAGGGCATGGCTTCGATCTGTACGAGGCCCACCTTGAGGAACAGCGCGGCTCCGGCAAGAACCGGCGCTGGGTGACGGTGTTCCGCGGGCCAGTGATTCGCATGGGCTTCGGTCGCCGCTTCCACTCCACCACCCTGCTCGAACGGGCCGGCAAGCACCGCAAATGGATGGGTCTCGGCGGGGCGAGCGAGCATGTCGACTTCGACGGTCACCGACTCGACCGGATCGATCAGGTGCACCCGGCCTTCGGCGACGTGTTCGCGCTCTTTTCGGACGATCAGGTCGAGGCGCGTGTGCTTGTCCACCCCTCCTATGTCGAGCATCTCCTCAAGCTCGAAAGCGCCTTCGAGGCCCGCGAGCTGCGCGCCCTGTTCATCCGGGGCGAGGTGATCATCGCGATCGAGACCGACGACCTGTTCGAAAGTGGCGGCATGGATGCCAGCGCCGACCGCGCCAATGTCGCGCGCGCCGCCAGCCAGTTCGGGGCCCTGGCGGGGTTGGCGCTGGCGATCAACCAGAACGAGCGCGGGCGGGTGCTGGAAAGCAACCCGCAGCCGACGGGCGAGCTCTAGCTGAGACGATCCCGGAAGTCGGCGTAATCGAAACGCTTGATGCAATCGAGCGCGTCGCTCTCGCTGTCCCACATCCAGATGCTCGGCAGTGCCACCCCGTTGAAGGTGTTGGTTTTGACCATCGAATAATGCGCCTGGTCGAGGAAGGCGAAACGCGCGCCCGGTTCGGCGGGGACGGGCAGGCGATAGTCGCCGATGACGTCGCCCGCGAGGCACGACGGGCCGCCCAGCCGGATCGGGATCATGCTTTCGTCCGCAAGCTCGCCCAGCATCGCCGGGCGATAGGGCGCTTCGAGCACATCGGGCATGTGGCATGTCGCCGAGATATCGGTGATGCCCACAGGGATCTCGTTGAACATCGTATCAAGCAGCGTGCCGACAAGGATGCCCGCATCCAGGGCCACCGCCTCGCCCGGTTCGAGGATGATCTGGCAGCCGGTATCCTCGGCGGCATCTTTCAGGAATTCGACCAGTTCCTCG
>RDXA01000090.1 GCA_004292705.1 Sphingomonadales bacterium
ACGACCTTTCGCAAGCTGATCAACCAGAAGTACCCCGATCTCGACATCCAGCATTTCCACCATGCGGGCAACAGCTCGGGCGTGGTGGACGGCGCGGCAGCGGTGCTGATCACCTCGAAGGACTATGCGCAAAAGCATGGCCTCAAGCCCCGCGCCCGCATCGTTGCCACCTGCAACATGGGCGATGATCCGACGCTGATGCTCAACGCGCCGGTGCCTGCGGCGAAGAAGGTGCTGGCCAAGGCGGGCCTGACCACCGACGATATCGACCTGTTCGAAATCAACGAGGCCTTCGCCGTGGTCGCTGCCAAGTTCGTGCGCGATCTCGAGCTCGATTGGGACAAGGTCAACGTCAACGGCGGCTCGATCGCCTTGGGCCACCCGATCGGCGCGACCGGATCGATCCTGATCGGCACTGTGATCGACGAGCTGGAACGGCGCGGCGGTCGCTATGGCCTTGTGACGATGTGCGCGGCGGGCGGCATGGCCCCGGCGATCATCGTCGAGCGGGTTGATGGCTTTGTCGACTAACGTGCCGGACTCCACCCCGGTCATCATCGGGGTCGGCCAATATTCGGAGAGGGTGGGCGAGCCCGGCTACGCCGCCCTCTCCTATATGGACCTCGCGGGCCGCGCGCTGGGGGCGGCGATTGCGGACTCGGGCGCGAGCGGTGATGTGGCGCAGGCCATCGACACCCTCGCCGCGATCCGCGCGTTTGAAATGTCGCGCCCTGACCGCAAACCGCCCTTCGGTGCGGCGGACAATGTGCCGCGCGCGATTGCGGGGCGGGTCGGCGCCAATCCGGCGCGCGCGATTCTCACGACCACCGGCGGGCAGACCAACCAGCAATTGGTGGGCGAATTCGCGCAGGCGATTGCGGCGGGGGAAAGCCAATGCGCGGTGATAGTCGGCTCGGAAGCGATCTCGACCGTGCTGGCGCTCTCGGCCAATGGCGAAAAGCCCGACTGGTCGGAGGAGATTCCCGGCGACTTTGAGGATCAGGGTTTCGGGGTCGAGGAACTCATGGAGCCTGCCCTGTTCATGCACGGCGCGAGCGGGGCGATCCCGCTCTATGCGCTGGCCGAGAATGCGCGGCGGCATAAGCTCGGGCTGGGGC
>RDXA01000200.1 GCA_004292705.1 Sphingomonadales bacterium
GCGCCGATGTGGACCATCGAGACGCCGTCGGGCACCGTCATCCTCGTCGGCGAAATCCGGGCGATCCCCAAGACCGTGTCGTGGGAGCCTGCGCGGCTTGAGGAGGCCACCAGGGCGGCGGATCGCGTGATCCTCGGTGCGCGGCCCAAGGTTTCGCCGGGGGATGTGCTGCGGCTGATGTTCTCAGGCGGCAAGCTGACCAAGCTGCCCGACAAGACCGTGGCCAGCGAATACCTCTCCCCCGCGCAGTGGCAGCGGCTCTCCGCGCTCGGGCAGGCGCATGACGAGGACTATGCGCGCCAGTCCTTCCTGATCACCTCCTTCCAGATGCTGCGGAAAGAACTGCGCTTCAACCGCGACACCGCGCGCGAGGTTTCGGATGTGGTCAAGGACGCCGCCGAGAAGGGCGATATCGCCATCACCCGTGCCGCCACTCTGCGCGGCGAGGACGTGATCGACAATCTGTTCGAAGCCCCGCCCACCGCGCATATCCCCTGCCTCAACGCGGCAATGGATGCGGTCGAGGTCGGGCCAGACATTGTCGAGGCTCGCGCCTCAGACTGGCGGCGTTTCAAGATTCCCGCCGTGATGGCGAACCCGCTCGAAGCCGCGCTCGGCCAGTGCTGGCCCTGGGCGGACGAGACTTTGGGCAGCGAATTGAGGACGATCTGGGTCGATCGCATCACTGAAGCGAGCGCCGCAAAGGGCACCACGCTGGCGGTCGTGCCGCTCAGGGTGTTGGCGGAAAGCGGCGGAGTGCTTGACCAATTGGACGCGCGCGGCTTCGATATCGCCGGACCCCTGTGGAAGTGACCATGCGGGGCCGATCAAAGGAACACCCGCCCCCATGCCCACCGTCACCACGCACAACACCGGCATAGAGATTTTCTACGAAGACAACGGTGCGCCTGACGCCGAAGTGATTCTGCTGGTCATGGGCCTCGGCGCCCAGATGACGCTGTGGCCGGACGAGCTGGTTGCGGCGCTGGTGGGTGATGGCTTCCGGGTGATCCGTTACGACAACCGCGACATAGGCCTGTCGCAGAAGATGGAGGGCGCCCGCGCCCCTTCGCCTGTCATTCAGTTGCTGCGCAGGAAGATCGGCTTCCCGGCAAAGGTGCCCTATACCCTCAAGGACATGGCCGATGACGGGATCGGGCTGCTCGACGCGTTGGGGATCGCAAGGGCGCATGTGGTCGGCGCGTCGATGGGCGGGATGATCGCGCAGCTGATGGCGGTGCATCACGGCGAGCGGCTGGCGAGCCTGACCTCGATCATGTCCACCACCGGCAACAGCAAGCTTCCGCAAGCGGAAAAGCACGCGATCGAAGCGCTGATTGCGCCGCTCAAGAGCCTCGAGGAGGAGGCCGTTGTCGCCCACGGCCTCAACATTGCGCGCCATATCGGCAGTCCGGGCTTTCCCTTCGATCCTGACCAGCAGCGTGAAAAGGTGCTGCGGAATGTCCGCCGCTCGGTCTATCCGGCGGGCCTGCCACGCCAGTTCGCCGCGATTATCGACGACGGGTGTCGCCGTTCAAGGCTCGCGCAGGTGCGCACCCCGACGCTGGTGCTGCATGGCGAGGCCGATCCGCTGGTGAAGATGGAGGCGGGCGAGGACACCGCCCGGCACATTTCCGGCGCACGGCTGGTGACGATCCCCGGCTGGGGCCACGACATCCCGGTCGCGCTGGTGCCCCGCATCGCTGGCGAGATCGCCGGGCACGCGCGCGGGGTGTGAGGCGCGTCCCCTTTCGGGAGGCTGCTGCTGGGCTAGGAATGACCGCAAGTGGGTGCGAAGCGGACCTATTCTGCGCATCGCTCCAAAGTTTCAATGGCTGATGAAGAGAGCGGCTGATTATGCCGGATCCTGATTTCGAGGGCGCCATTTGAAGGCTTAACCGTGAGGCGCATCTGCCCGTCGGCTGACTGATAAGTCATCCCTATTTGGCAAGGTGTCCGACCGCCGCTTCCCGAACTGCACATACTAATCTTCTGGAGGTCACTCTTGATCTGCTTACTTTTGCTGGAAATGCACTTCATCACATTGTTTACGCTTCGCTCACTCACATAGAGCGTTGTCGAGGCATACTCATCCCCCCGCACGATGTTCCACACCCAGATTGCTCCGGCGCAAACAACGAAGATAGCGAAAAGGATTCTGATCACGGCGTGCCCCTGAAGCCTTAAACCAGGTAACGCGTTGTTTCGCCGAAGGACTCTGCTGTCAACCTCCGCAATGGGGTCGGTAGCCGAACGACGGCTTTTAGCGTGAATTTGCGGAAAGCTGCCGTCCTTCCAGCCACGCCCGCGAGGTGCGGGCGACTTCGTGGGCGCGTTCAGTGAGGTCTGGGAAGGCGTTGCGCAATGCCGCCGAGCGTTCCTCGATCGCCATCGGCAGGGACGCAGGCAGGGCATCGACCATCGCGGCCAGCGGCAACCCGCCGTGCCCCAGTGCCAATCGGCGGTTGATCGCATCGTCGATGATCGCATCGAAGCTGGTGAGGTCCGGGCCGTCCGCAGGAGCGTCGCAGGGCTGGCAGTAGGACAGCCATTCGCGCGGGATGGCCGCCAGCTCCTCCGCCGTGCCGCCCGAGCGTGCCCAGTGGAGCGTATCGACCAGCAGCGCCTTGGCTTCGCCCTCGACCGCTTCCAGCACTGCGCGGGCCATGTGGATCGTCTTCACCTCGGTGAAAATGCCGAATTCGAGATTGACCCGCACCCCCGTCCCCTGGGCGCGGTCGACCATCGCCTGAAACTTGGCGGTGGTGGCGGCCATGTCCGGGTCGCTGGAGACGCAGAGCAGATTGCGCGCGCCGAGTTCGGGGGCGATGTCGACCAGCTCGCACAGCCACGGATCGGGCGCGCCGGGCATGATCCATGCGACTTCGCAATCGAGCAGTTCCACCCCGGCATCGCGCGCCTGCTGGCGGATCGCGCGGGTGGTTGCGGGGGTCCACGTCTCGCGCTCGCACCACATGCCGCCGAAGTCGAAGTCAGATGCGGCGGCGCATTCGATGAGCTGCACCGGGGTCGCTTCCGGCATGATCCCGGCAGCGAGCGAGATCAGCCTTTCTGCCATTAGAGCGTCTGCCCGTCGTCGAGCACGAAGTCCGTGCCCGTCACAAACTCCGCTGCGTCCGAGCACAGGAACAGGATCATCGCATCGAGCCCCTCCTCGCCCATCAGCCGCCGCTTGGGGAACTTCGCGATCTGCTTCTTGCCGGGCTCGGTATCGAACCACGCATCATTGATTGCGGTGCGGATGTAGCCCGGCGAGACGGTGTTGACGCAGATCCCGGCCCGCGCCCATTCGCGCGCCAGCGTGCGCCCCGCCTGCACCACGCCCGCTTTCGACGCGGCATAGGCGACAAGGCCGGGGGAAGGCTCGAAGGCCGTGATCGAGGCGATCATCACGATCCGCCCCTTGGTCACCCCGTGCGCCATCATCCGCTTTGCACCTTCGCGTGCAGTGAGGATTGCGCCCTTCAGGTTGATCGCGAGCGTCTGCTCGATCTCCTCCTCGGAGATGGTCGTCGCCATCCCTGCGCCGTCGACCCCGGCATTGGCGATCACAGTATCGACCGGGCCGAATGCCGCCTCGGCTGCATCGAACCCTGCGATGATATCGGCTTCGCGCGCCACATCCATCCGGATCGCGGCGGCATTAGGGCCGATCTGATCGGCAAGCGCTTCAAGCCGCTCTTTGCGCCGCGCCCCCAGCGCCACGCGCGCCCCGCTTGCGGCAAGGATCCGCCCGAAGCGCGTGCCAAGCCCCGACGAGGCACCAGTGACGAGCGCGGTGCGCCCGGTGAGTTCGAAGGAAAAGCCCATCGCCGCCTACTGCGCCGCGGGCAGCTCCCCGTCGATATACTTCTTCAGCGTGGTCTGGAAATGGCGCACGCGGCTGTCCTGATAGTGGCCGAGCTCCATCAGGCCTTCCTTCATGCTTTTCATGCCCGTCTGCACATAGGGCAGGTTGGCCATGTCCTGATCGAACACATTGGCCAGCTGCGGCCCCATGATGTCATTGGCCCAGGCGAAGGGTTCATCATCGGGGATATAGGTCATCGCCACCGCGCGCGGACGATCCTGGCCCTTGGGGGTGGGGAACAGCAGGCGGATTTCCATGATGCACCAGTCGGGCGTGTCGCCGGGCAGCCAGCGGTAAACCAGGGTGGGCAGGAAGCCGATCCACGGCGCGAAGTTGGGGAAGATGTTGTAGGTGAAGTTGTCGAGGATCTCGGTGTCCGAGGCGTCCGAATAGTCATAGCCGTAATTCTCGGCAAAGCCCTTGCGCCCCGCCTCGGCCAGCACCTTGCGCGCGCCGAGCGGATCATCGGCGTCGTAGCTGTCGTCGGGGCCTTCGGTGGCGTTGAAGCGGCGGTTGGTGCTCGCGTCCTGACCGCCGGAGAACTCGTTCATCTTCTCGAGCACGTAGTCCGAGTTCTTGCCCTTCATGTGCGGGCTGAGCACCCCCGAAGGCGTGATCGCGCGGTTGAAGTGATCGCCGATCAGATCGTAGCGGGTGTTGGCATCGCC
>RDXA01000201.1 GCA_004292705.1 Sphingomonadales bacterium
TTGCCTCCCTGCTGCTCTCCGCTTCAGGTATCGCCGTGGCGCAAAGCGTGCCGATCATCCAGCCCGGCGCACCGGGCAAAGCAAGCAAGACACTCTCCGCCGACGAAGCGACGAAGCTCGCACAGGCAAGCCACACGGCGTCCGATGTGGCCTTCATGCAGCACATGATCGTCCATCACAGCCAGGCCGTGGACATGGCCAAACTGGTCAAGGAGCGCACCAACACCGAGGAGCTGCTGACCATCGCGGGGCGGATCGAAACCAGCCAGGCTGACGAGATCACCTTCATGCAAACCTGGCTCAAGGAGCGCGGTGAGCCGCTCGAGGACCCGAAGATGGCGGGTCATGGCGATCACATGCACCACATGATGATGGGCATGGCCTCGCCCGAGGACATGACCGCGCTCGCCGCGGCCAAGGGTGTCGAATTCGACCGCCAGTTCCTCACCTTGATGATCGCGCATCATGACGGTGCGGTCGAGATGGTCGAGAAGCTGCTCGATGAAGACGGCACGGCGGCGGATCCCGTGCTGTTCCAGTTCGTCGGCGATATCGAGAGCGAGCAGAAGACCGAGATCGGCCGGATGGACAAACTGCTGGCCGGCCTGTCGGCAGACCCTCGCTCGGGGCTGGCCGCCGGTTTCGACAATGCCGGCGAGGCCATCATGGGCCTCACCAAGGTCGCGAGCCTGAGAAAGCCTGCGGGCTTCTTCAACCCCGCCAACCCGGCTGACCTGCGTCCGCCGGTGCCGCCCAAGAAGGGTAAGGACGAAAAGGCTGAAGACAAGCCAGCAGAGGCAGCACCTGCTCCCGCTCCAGCCGCCGCCGCTGCCCCCGCCCCGGCTGAGGGCGCTGCTCCGACTGCAGTCGCCGCTGCGACCCCGCCGCGCGAGGAAGAGGACAGCCTCACTGCTTTTGCCGAACGTTCCCCGCTGCTGGATTTTGCCAACACCGACATGGCGTTTTTCGGCGATGTGATGGTGGCGGGCTCCTACCACGGGTTCAATATCTACAAGCTCGGGCAAGACGGCGTGCCGAACCTGATGAGCAGCGTGGTCTGCCCCGGCGGCCAGGGCGACGTCTCGGTCGCCGGCAACCTCCTCGTCATGAGTGTCGAGCAGACCCGCGGACGGGTCGATTGCGGGCTTGAGGGCGCACCGGGCAAGGTCAGCACGGAGCGCTTCCGGGGCCTGCGCATTTTCGACATCTCCGATCTCGCCCGCCCGGTGCAGATTGGCGGGGTCCAGACCTGCCGGGGGAGCCACACCCACTCGATCGTCAGCGCGGATGACAAGCGGCTGATCGTCTACAACTCCGGCACGGCCGGCATCCGCGACGAAAAGGAGCTGGCCGGCTGCATCGGCGGCACCCCGGGCGACACCCGCACCGCGCTGTTCTCGATCGACGTGATCGAGATCCCGCTCGCCGATCCGTCGAAGGCGCGCATCGTCAAGAGCCCGCGCGTCTTTGCGGACGAGACGACCGGCGAAATCGCAGGGCTGTGGAAGGGCGGCGACCATGGCGATGGCACGCAGAGCACCAGCCGCACCGACCAGTGCCACGACATTACCGTCTTCCCCGCGCTGAAGCTGGCGGCTGGCGCGTGCTCGGGCAACGGCATCCTGTTCGACATCGCCGATCCGCTGAACCCCAAGCGCGTCGACGTCGTCACCGACACAGGCTTTGCTTACTGGCACTCGGCGACCTTCAACAATGATGGCACCAAGGTGATCTTCACCGATGAATGGGGCGGCGGCGGGCGGCCGCGCTGCAAGGCGTCCGATCCCACCACCTGGGGCGCCAATGCGATCTACGACATCGTCGATGGCAAGCTCGTCTTCCGCGCCCACTACAAGATGCCCGCGCCCCAGACCGATAAGGAAAACTGCGTCGCCCACAACGGCTCGATCATCCCGGTGCCGGGCCGCGATCTGTTTGCGCAGGCGTGGTATCAGGGCGGCCTCAGCGTGATGGACTTCACCGACAGCGCCGCGCCCAAGGAAATCGCCTATTTCGATCGCGGCCCGATCGATGCCAAGCAGATGGTGCTGGGCGGCTACTGGTCGGTCTACTGGTACCGCGGCCACATCTACGGCACCGAAATCAGTCGCGGGATCGACGTCTTCAGCCTCAAGCCGAGCGAGTTCATCACCAAGGCCGAAATCGCCGCCGCGGAAGGCGCGAAGTACGAAGACAACCGCTTCAACCCCCAGACCCAGACCCGCGTGACGTGGGACGAAGCGGCGATCAAGGCAGCGACCGCGAGCCGGAAGCTGAAGTAAGGGCTTTCGCAGGACGGCGGCTTTCGGTCCTGCCGGGATCAAAGCCGCCGTTCGGGCCACGCCCTCGGATCTAAAAGCGAAGCCCGGCGCCGACGAGACCCTGACTTCGAGCAATCCCGCTGCCATAGTCAGTGTAGCGATATTCTATCTTGCCATAGAACCGCTTGCCGAAGTCATGTTCGATGCCGACACCAAGGCGCAAACCGTCTCGCGTTTCCGATCGAAGCGAAGTGGGCGGCTGGCGATTGATCTGGAACGACGTTTCTAGCAGCAAATTGCTGTATCCAGCGAGCGCGTAAAGGCGCGTGCGATCATTCGCCAGATTGACGCCAATCCGCGCATTGGCACCCAGATCGCGCTTGAGGCTGAGGCAGCTTTCGAAAATTCCCGGCGCCAGGACAAGCGGATTGACCTGGCACCGGGAGCCGGTGGCAAAATCCGCATTGGCTTCAATACCTGCGAACAAGGGGCCGCTGATCGGAATGTCATAGCTAAGGGATGCCCCCAGGACTGCGCCCTCTGTTGGTTTGAATGTCGAATCGGAAGGGCTGAAGAAGCTATCGTAATCGAGCCTGTCATAGCCTCCATGAATCTCGACGCGCCCGCCTTCGGCTTGGGCAGCACTGGCGGAAAACGCAGAAAGCATGATGACGAAGGCGACGATATGGCGCATGACGAAACCCCGACATCAAGAAGGTCCAAGCAGACCGTTCGTCCCGCGTTGATTTACGTGTTTTCTCGATGAACGGGTAGTGAATGCAAGTCTTGCGCGTTTCTGTGTCAGTTTCGCCCTTACCCCTCCGCCGCGTTCCGCTTTGCCAGCAAAGGCCGCAGCGGGAACAGCCACTGCTCCCGGATCGACAGGCGCTTCCTCTCGTCCTGCCCGACGATCGCGCTCTCACCTTCCTTGTAGGTGCCGAACACGCGGTCCCAGAAAATCACCGAGTTGCCGTAGTTGCAGCGCGTGTCCTCATAGGAGAGCGCGGTGTGATGCAGCGAATGATTGCGGATCGTCGTGAAAAAGAACCCGTACCAGATCGGCGGATCGGCACGCACGTTGGCATGGGCATAGATCGCGATCGCCCCGCCGACCGTAAAGCTGGCGAACAAAGCGTTCAGATCCACATCGAGTAGCGCAATCACGCCAAGGCTGATCAGGAACAGCTCGATCGGATTGCCGATGAAGCCCTTCAAGGCGTTCAATTGCGTGATGTGGTGATGCGGTGCGTGGGTCAGCCACAAGGGCGTCCAATTGTGCATCGCGCGGTGCATCCAGTACTGTCCGAACTCGAAGGTGAACAGCACCACCAGCACCTGCACCAAGAAGGGGCTGGCCGCGAGCCACGGGGTGGCGATGCCCCATGCCTCCTTCAGTTCGCCAAGTGGTCCGTTGACCAGCGTATCGCTCAGAAACCCGATCACGCCGTAACCGAAGGCGACATAGAAGATATCCGTGGCCAGCTCGCGTCCGTTGATGCGCCAGCCCTCGTGCCGCTCGAACACCAGTTCGAGCAGTTGGACAAAGGCCAGCGTGGCAAGGCCGACAACGATGATCGTCCACGGGGTCTCCACCCATGCAGCGGGCGCGAAGGCCCAGAAGGCAAGGATTGCCGCGATGGTGGCAGGCGGCAGCAGATTGATGAGCGACTGTTTCACCGGATCATCCCCTCTTCGGATCGCGTCATGCTCTAGGGCGGCGTCACCGGGAGAGAGAATACGCCATTCTGCGCAGAGGGTCGAGAGGCGGGACGATCAGCGGCCTCACGCCCGCGCCGCGACTTCGGCGGCATCGAAATAGTGGATGCGCAATTCGCGCAGCAGGCCATCCTCGAAGCATCCTGCCTCGCAGATGGTCTGGGTGAAGGGCGCGGAGCCGTCCTTGGGATGCATGGTCAGGCGGATCACCATCACCGCATGGGTATCCCCGCCAGTGCAGTCGAGGATTTCGAGATCGGTGTTCGCCCAAGTGCCATACATCGCCGCGGCGCAGCGTTGCAGCGCATCCCGGCCCCGCCACTCCCCCGCAAAGGGGAGCGAATTTGCCTCGTAGAGCACGAAGTCGGGATGGATCAGCGCTTCCACCGCCGCCCAATCGCGGGTGCCGGCGGTGGCGTAGACCTTCGCCAGCATTTCACGGGGGCTAGCCACCGGGCGTCATTCTTCGATCGTGCCGATCAGATCGCCGACCTTGTAGACCGCGCCTTCCTCGCCGGTGGGATGGATGATCCCGCTGGCCTGGGCTTCGAT
>RDXA01000091.1 GCA_004292705.1 Sphingomonadales bacterium
CCAGATCATCGCCGAAAAATGGCTGACCGCGCGCGGCGTCGCAGGCCTGCGGCCTTGCGGGCGCGACGGGGACGACATCGTGCTTTCTCCCCTCCCGCTTGCGGGAGGGGCCGGGGGTGGGCACGAACCCACCGCGCCGGACTCGCCCACCCCTAACCCCTCCCGCAAGCGGGAGGGGAATGAAGTTCGCCTCCCGATGCTGCGCCAGCAGGTCAAGAAATCGCGCGAGCGGCCCAATATGTGCCTTGCCGATTTCATCGACCCGTCAGGCGACTGGATCGGCGGCTTTGCGGTCGGCATCCACGGGATCGATAGCCACTCGGCGCGGTTCCAGGCCGACAAGGACGACTATTCCGACATTCTGCTGAAGGCGCTGGCCGACCGTTTTGCCGAGGCCTTTGCCGAAGCGCTGCACCAACATGTCCGCACCACGCTGTGGGCCTACGCCCCGGGCGAGCAGCTGACCTCGGAGGCGCTGATCAAGGAAGAATATCGCGGCATCCGTCCGGCGCCCGGCTATCCCGCCTGCCCCGATCACAGCCTCAAACCGATCCTGTTCGATCTGCTCGACGCGCCGACCAACACCGGCCTGACACTGACGGAAAGCTTCGCGATGTGGCCGACGGCGGCGGTTTCGGGCTTCTATTTCGGCCACCCCGAAGCGGCCTATTTCGGCGTTGCCCGCGTCGGCCCCGATCAGGTCGAGGAATATGCGCAGCGGCGCGGCGTCGATCTGGCGACTGCAGAACGCTGGCTGCGTCCGAATCTCGATTGACGCGTGCGCCGGGGCGGCGATGATGCGCGGCATGATCCGCGCTCTTATCGCCGCCCTTGCGGTTATCGCCATGCCTGCCGCCGCGCAGGATGCCGCCCCGCCGACCGCGATACCGCCCGCCACGGTGGTGGTCGCTTTCGACAAGGACAGCATCACCCCGCTGATCGTCGAGGGGCTGGCGAACCTTGAGACCGAGCGCCCGGTCGAAGCCAATGACCCGGTGCGGATCGCGTCGATCTCCAAACTGATCATGGCGCTCACCGCTTTGCGGCTGGTGGACGAGGGCAAACTCGATCTCGACCGCGATGTATCGGACTATCTCGGCTGGCAGGTGCGTTC
>RDXA01000202.1 GCA_004292705.1 Sphingomonadales bacterium
GCCGTGGTTGCTCGACAAGCCGGTGGAGCCCGAGATTGCCGCAACCTTCTGACAGGGTGCAAGTCGCCGCGCTCTACAAGTTCACGCCCTTCCCCGATCCCGACGCCCTGCGCGCGCCGCTGCTCGCCGCGTGCGAGGCGCATGGGATCAAGGGCACGCTGCTGCTCGCGCGCGAGGGGATCAATGGCACCATTGCGGGCACGGACAATGCTTTGGCGGCGGTGCTGGACACGATCCGCGCCCTACCGGGCTGCGCGGACCTTGACGTGAAATTCTCAGCCGCGCCTGCCACACCGTTCTATCGCATGAAAGTGCGCGTGAAGCGCGAGATCGTCACCATGGGCGAGCCGGACATCGACCCGGCGCTTGGCGCGGGCCATTATGTCGATCCGCATGACTGGAACGCGCTGATCGCCGATCCCGATACCCTCGTAATCGACACCCGCAACGATTACGAAGTCGCCATCGGCACCTTTGCCGGGGCAATCGATCCGCAGACGCCTTCGTTCCGCGATTTTCCCGTCTGGTTTCGCACTCACCGCGAGGATCTGCTCGCCGGCAGGAAGCGTGTCGCCATGTTCTGCACCGGCGGCATCCGCTGCGAGAAATCGACCAGCTTTCTGCGGGCCGAGGGGGTGGAGGAAGTCTACCACCTCAAGGGCGGCATTCTGAAGTATCTCGAACAAGTCCCTGAAGGCCGGAGCCTTTGGCAGGGCGAATGCTTCGTCTTCGATGAGCGCGTGAGCCTCGGCCACGGCCTTGCGCAAGGCACCCACACGCGCTGCAAGCCCTGCGGGCGGCCCTTGCCGCAGGGCGAGACCTGCCCCGAGTGCGGGGGCGAAACAGCCGCGCAGCCATGACCGCGCCGGTGCTCTATTCCTTCCGCCGCTGCCCCTATGCGATGCGGGCGCGCATGGCGCTGTGGGTGGCCGGGGTCCCTGTGGAACTGCGTGAGGTCAAGCTCGCCGCCAAGCCGCCCGCGCTGATCGCGGCAAGTCCGAAGGCGACCGTTCCGGTGCTGGTGACGGGCGATGGCACCGTGATCGACGAAAGCCTCGACATCATGCGCTGGGCGCTGGCGCAGCACGACCCTGAAGGCTGGCTGGCGGGCGACGACGCGGCGCTGATCGCGGCCAATGACGGGCCGTTCAAGCACCACCTCGACCGCGCGAAATATCCGGGGCGGTATGGGGAGGATGACGGCACCGATCACCGCGCGGCGGGTCTGGATTTGCTTGCAACGCTGGAGACGCGGCTGGCGGATACGCCGTGTCTGTGCGGGGACAGCCGCGCCCTCACCGACATTGCGCTGTTTCCCTTCATCCGGCAGTTCGCCGCGATTGAACCGGACTGGTTCGCCGCTCAGCCGCTGCCGCGCCTGCAATTCTGGCTCGACGGCCTGCTCGCCTCCGACCTGTTCGCCGCCGTCATGCCCAAGTTCGCGGTGTGGCAGGAAGGCGATGCGCCGGTGATGTTCGGGCCGAATATCGTCACCCCAGTGCACGCTGGGATGACGGCGGAGGAGAAAGTCATTCTCCCAACCCCTCCTTGAACGCATCGACCAGCCAGCTTGCCGCCGGGCCAAGCCGCGTGTCGCGCCGCCACAGCGCCGAAAGGCGGTAATGCGCGCCGGGTTTCTCGGGCAGATCGAGCTCCACCAACGCACCCGAGGCGATATCGCCTGCCACCATCCCGCGCGGCATGTTGCCCCATCCCAACCCCTCGCGCAGCAGGGAATGCTTGGCACCCAGATCGCCCAGCCGCCATGTCAGCGGCGAGAGCACCGAAAACTCGCGGCCGTCGGTGAGCGGCGAGCGGTCGGTCAGCACCAGTTGCAGGTGGCGGCGGCTTTCACCCGGGGCAATATCGGGTCGGGCCAGCGGGTGCGAGGGTGCGGCCACCGGGATCAGGTCGATTTCCCCCACCGCATGCCGTTCCAGCGTCGGCTGATCCCCGATCACCGGGCCACCGATGGCGAGGTCAGCCCCGCCCCCGATCAGGCAGGAAGCAACCGCGCCCAACCCCTCGATCCGAAGAGTGAGCGCGCAGGTCGGGAACATCCGCCGGAACTCGCCCAGCACATGCGCGGTCACTTCGCCCGGCACCATCACATCGACCACCAGCGTCAGGGACGGTTCTTGCCCTGCGTGGAGCGAACGCGCCTTGGCGAGCAACGCATCAACCCCGTCGGCAATCCCGCGCGCCTCGGCCAGCAAGCCCTCGCCCGCCGCCGTCAGCACCGGACGGCGCGAGCCCTCACGGTCAAACAGCGAAAGCGCCAGCTGCGCCTCGAGCTGGGCGATACCGTAAGACACCGCCGAGACCGCGCGACCTTGTCCCTTGGCCGCTCCGCCGAAGCTGCCATGTTCGGCCACGGAGAGGAAAATGCGCAGCTGATCGAGGGTGGGTTCGCCGAGTCTCATCGCCTATTTGTTCGGATAATCCGAACATCTTGGCAAGTTTTATCACACTTATCCGTTCGAGATCGATCACCTATCTCCGCCCCATCAAGACAGGAGACACGACATGATCGAACTTCGTCCCTTCAACACTCTCGGCGCGGCCAACCACGGCTGGCTTGACGCCCATCACCACTTTTCCTTCGCCAATTACCACGATCCCGCCCGCGTCCACTGGGGTGCGCTGCGGGTCTGGAATGATGACGCGATCGCGCCCGGCACCGGCTTTCCCACCCATCCGCATAGCGACATGGAGATCATCACCTACGTCCGCAGCGGCGCGATCACCCACCGCGATAGCATGGGTAATGAAGGCCGCACCGAAGCGGGCGATGTGCAGGTGATGAGCGCGGGCAACGGCGTGCGTCATTCGGAATACAACCTTGAAGGCACCGAGACGACGCTGTTCCAGATCTGGATCATCCCGGACGAGCGCGGCGGCGAGCCGAGCTGGGGTGCGCGCCAGTTCCCCAAGGACGACCGGAACGGGGCCTTTATCCCGCTGGCGAGCGGGGTGGCGAATGATAACGACGCGCTCAGGATCCGGGCCGATGCCCGCGTGCTCGGCGCGACGATCCGGGCCGGTGAGAGCGTGACCTACACGCCGCGCAGCGCCGACCGTCACCTCTATCTCGTGCCCGCCACCGGCAAAATCCGCATCGATAACGTCGAGGCGAACGCCCGTGACGGTGTGGCAATCACGTCGCTGAACAGCGTCACCATTACCGCGCTCGAAGACAGCGAAGTGGTGTTGGTCGACGCGGCCTAAACCTTCCCCCCGGAGCCGGCTGGTCCCCCTTCTCTCTCCACCGGCCGGCTCCCCCCCTTTCTCCTCCCCACCCAAGGACAACCCTGATGAGCAACATCCTCTACGTCACCGCCAGCATCCGCTCGGACGCCGACAGCATCTCGCGCGGGCTTGGTCAGCGGCTGGTCGATGGCCTCGCCGCCAAGACCGGCGCGAGCATCACCACCCGCGATCTTGCCGCGAATGACCTGCCCTATGTCAGCGCCGAGCGTTTCGCTGCGAACCTCACCCCTGCGACCGAGCGCACTGCCGAACAGGCCGAGCTTGCCGCGATCGCCGACACGCTGATCGCCGAGCTTCAGGCCGCCGACACAATCATCATCGCTGCGCCGGTCTACAATTTCGGCCCGCCCGCCAGCCTCAAGGCCTGGGCCGATCTGGTCGCACGTACCGGGACGACCTTCCGCTACACGGCAACCGGCCCTCAAGGCCTGCTGACCGGCAAAAAGGCCTATCTCGCCATCGCCAGCGGCGGCACCCCGGTAGGCAGCGACATCGACTTCATGAGCCGCTGGCTGACCTTTTTCCTCGGCTTCCTCGGCATCACCGATATCGAAATCGTCGCGGCTGACGGGATCATGGGCGAAGGAGGCGAAGCCAAGATCGCTGCCGCACAGATCGCAGCCGAGACGCTGGCGGCCTGATGGCCATGGCCCGTCCGGCCCCCTCCTCTGGCCCCCGCTGGAGGAGGGCCGGACGGGGACAGGCGCGGCTCTAAAGATCGGTGCGCGCCAGCCTCGGCTTGAAGATCGTACGGCTCGGGCGGATGACGATGATCGCCACACCGGCCAGCGCCATCGTCCCGCCGATGATCAACGGCCAGCCGATGGTATCGCCCGTCAGCCATGTCCCGAAGGCAATCGTCAGCAACGGGGTGAGCAGCGTCAGCGGCACGATCAGGTTGGCATCATGCGCCTGGAACAGCCGGAAATAGGCCGAATGCGCACCCACCGATACGACAACGCCCGCAAACAGCACGCAGGCAGCCACAGCGAGTGGCGCGGCCTGCACTGCCGCGATCTGTCCGGTCTCGAGCAACAGGGTCGCTGGCAGCATCACGCCGAGCGAGGCGAGCCCCGCCCAGGCCTGCAACGTGACCGCCCCCACTTCCAGCCGCTTGACGAAGACCGAGGCAAAGGCCCCGATGAACACGCCGGCAAAGGCAAAGCTCAGCCCCACCGGATCGCCCGCATCTGACGGCGCGCCAATGGCGAGGCCGACGCCGCCCAGCGCCAACGCC
>RDXA01000203.1 GCA_004292705.1 Sphingomonadales bacterium
GCCAGACTGCCGTATTCTGCCGGGGAACATCCGAGTGACCGACCACGACATCGAAGACCATCTCGAAGACATTCCCCTCGATGCCCTGCCGCTGGATGCCTGGCACCGTGCGAAGGGCGCCCGCATGGTGCCGTTCGCGGGCTACGAGATGCCGATCCAGTATGAAGGCATCGTCGCCGAGCATAACTGGACGCGCGAACAGGCAGGGCTGTTCGATGTCAGCCACATGGGCCAGCTGGTGCTTTCCGGCCCCGATCTCGATGTGGCGGTGGAAGCGGTGCTGCCGATTGACCTGTCCACGCTCAAACTCGGCCAGCAACGCTATTCACTGCTGCTGGACGATGAGGGCGGGGTGCTCGATGACCTGATGGTCTCGCGCTGGCCCGATGCGCTCTATCTCGTGGTCAATGGCGCGACCAAATGGGACGATATCGGCACCCTGCGCGAGGCGCTGCCGGACGATATCACGCTCAATCACCTCGACGAACACGCGCTGCTCGCGCTGCAAGGCCCCAAGGCGGCAGATGCATTGTCGCGCCATGCGACCGGCGAACACCCTCTCTCGGCCCTCACTTTCATGAAGTTCGGCAGGTTCAAGCTGGCGGGCCACGACGTTACCATCGCGCGCGCAGGATATACTGGCGAGGACGGCTTCGAAATCTCACTGCCCGCCGATGCCGCTGCCGAGATCGCCGACCTGCTCTGCGCCGAGCCCGAAGTGAAGCCCATCGGTCTGGGCGCACGGGATTCGCTGCGGCTGGAGGCGGGCCTGCCGCTCTACGGGCATGACATGACGCCCGAGACCAGCCCCATCGAAGCGGGCCTCGTCTTCGGCATCAACAAGCGCCGCCGCGCGGAAGGCGGCTTCCCCGGTGCTGACCGCATCATCCGCGAAATCGCCGAGGGCACCGCGCGCAAGTGGGTCGGCCTCAAGCTCGAAGGCCGCCTGCCCGCCCGCGAAGGCGCGGAAGTCTTCGCCGGAGCCGAGAAGATCGGCACCGTCACCAGCGGCGGCTTCTCGCCCACGCTCGCCGCGCCCATCGCCATGGCATACGTGGCGAGCGAATACGCCGCCCTCGGCACCACGCTCGAAGTGGAAGTCCGGGGCAAGCGCCTTTCCGCCACCGTTTCGCCCACACCTTTTGTCCCCCACCGCTATTACCGAGGGAGCTGACCGATGCGGTACTACACTGACGAACACGAATGGATCGACGTGGAAGGCGATATCGCCACCGTTGGGATCACCGAATATGCGCAAGGCCAGCTGGGAGACATCGTGTTCGTCGAACTGCCTGAGATCGGCGCGATGATCGAGCAGGGCAAGGACGCGGCCGTGGTCGAGAGCGTCAAGGCCGCTTCCGACGTCTACGCCCCGATCACTGGTGAGATCACCGAGGTGAACCCGGCGCTGGAGGAAGACCCGGCGCTGGTCAACTCCGCTCCCGAGGACGGTGGGTGGTTCTTCAAGATGACCATCGCCGATCCCGGCGAGCTCGACAAGCTGATGGACGAAGACGGCTACAAGGCCTTCGTCGAGTCCCTCTGAGGCATCCTCCGCCCCCCGATTACCTCTCCATTCGAGGCTGACACCCGATGCGCTACCTTCCTCTTACCGACACCGACCGGCAGGCGATGCTGGCAACGATTGGCGCTGCCAGCGTCGATGACCTGTTCGTTGACGTGCCCGAAGTCGCCCGGCTCGATGGCCCGATCCACGGGTTGCCGATGCACGCGAGCGAGATGGCGGTCGAACGCCACATGAAGGCGCTCGCTGCCAAGAATCTGGTGGCGGGCGAGGTGCCGTTCTTCCTCGGCGCGGGGGCCTATCGCCATCATGTGCCCGCCAGCGTCGACACGATCATCCAGCGCGGCGAGTTCCTGACCGCCTACACGCCCTATCAGCCGGAAATCGCGCAAGGCACTTTGCAGGTGCTGTTCGAGTTCCAGACGCAGGTTGCGCGCCTGTATGGCTGTGCGGTGGCGAATGCCTCGCTCTATGACGGCTCGACCGCATGCTGGGAAGCGGTGGCGATGGCGACCCGCGTTACTCGCCGCAAGCGCGCAGTCCTCTCGGGCGCGCTGCATCCGCACTACGCACAGGTCGTGAAGACCATGGCGCATTTCACTGGCGACGAGATCGCTGATGCGCTGCCTGCGATCACCCCCGATCCCGAGCTTTCGGGCCTCATCGCCCGTATCGACGAGAACACCGCCTGCGTCGTGGTGCAATACCCCGACATTCTGGGCCGCATCGCCGATCTCACCCCGATTGCCGAGGCCGCGCATGCCAAGGGCGCGCTGCTGGTGGTGGTGAACACCGAACCTGTCGCCCTGGGTGCGATCAAGTCGCCCGGCGAGATGGGTGCGGATATCGTGGTGGGCGAGGGCCAGTCACTGGGCGTCGGTCTGCAATTCGGCGGGCCTTACTTGGGCCTGTTCGCGGTGCGCGATCCCAAGCATGTGCGCCAGATGCCCGGGCGGCTGTGCGGCGAGACTACGGACGCCGAGGGCAAGCGCGGCTTCGTGCTGACGCTGTCCACCCGCGAACAGCACATCCGGCGCGAGAAGGCGACGAGCAACATCTGCACCAATTCCGGCCTGTGCGCGCTGGCCTTCACCGCGCACATGACCCTGCTGGGCGAAAAGGGTCTGAGGCAGCTGGCTGCCGAGAACCACCGCCTCGCCTGCCTCGCTGCGGATCGCCTTGCCAAGGTTCCGGGTGTCGAAGTGCTCAACAACGCCTTCTTCAACGAGTTCACCCTGATGCTCGGGGGCAAGCCCGCGCGCGAGATCATCCGCGATCTGGCGGATCGCGGTGTGCTCGGCGGGGTGTCGCTCGGGCGGCTCTATCCGGGCGTCGAGGCGCTCGAACATGCGCTGCTCGTCGCTGTGACCGAGACGACCACCGAAGAGGATATCGAACGCCTCGCGCAAGAGCTTGAAGCCAGCATCAAGGAGACCGTGTGATGAACGCCCCCAACCAGTCTGGCTGGAAGCCCGAAATGCAGCTTGCCGAAAGCGGCTTCCTCGGCGGCCCGTTGACCACCACCGGAAACCGTGCGCTGATGCTTGAAGAGCCGCTGCTGTTCGAGATCGGTCGCGCCGATGTGACCGGCGTTGATCTGCCGGACATTGATGCTAGCGCGCCCACCCGCCTCGGCGGCCTCGCCCGCAGCGAAGCGATCGGCCTCGTGGGCCTGACCGAGCCCGAGACCGTGCGTCACTACACGCGCCTGAGCCGCCAGAACTACGGGATCGACCTCGGGTTCTTCCCGCTCGGCAGCTGCACCATGAAGCACAACCCGCGCCTCAACGAGAAGATGGCGCGGCTGCCCGGGTTCGCCGATATCCACCCGCTTGCGCCGCAGAACGCGGTGCAGGGCGCGCTCGAGGTGATCCACCAGCTCGGCGGCTGGCTCTGCACGCTCACCGGGATGCCCGCAGTCGCCATGAGCCCCAAGGCCGGCGCGCATGGCGAGCTGTGCGGGATCCTCGCGATCCGCGCCGCCCACGAAGCGCGCGGTGACGCGCGCGAGGTGGTGCTGGTGCCCGAAAGCGCCCATGGCACCAATCCTGCCACCGCCGCCTTCGCCAATTACCGCGTCGAGGATATCCCGGCGACGCCCGAAGGCCGGGTCGATGTGGCGGCGCTGAAGGCGCGGCTCGGGCCGGACGTCGCGGCGGTGATGATCACCAATCCCAACACCTGCGGATTGTTCGAAAAGGACTTCCGCGAGATCGCCGATGCGGTCCATGCGGCGGGCGGATACGTCTATTGCGACGGGGCCAACTTCAACGCCATCGTCGGCAAGGTGCGCCCCGGCGACCTTGGCGTCGATGCAATGCACATCAATCTGCACAAGACCTTCTCCACCCCGCACGGCGGCGGCGGACCGGGCTCGGGGCCGGTGGTGCTGTCGGAAGCGCTCGCGCCCTTCGCGCCGCTGCCCTTCATCCGCCAGAATGCCCAGAGCGGGGAGTTCTACCTCGTCGAGGAAGAAAACCGCGAGGAAAGCGGGCCCACCTTTGGCCGCATGACCGCCTTCCACGGGCAGATGGGGATGTTCACCCGCGCGCTGACCTACATGCTCAGCCACGGCGCGGACGGGCTGAAGCAGGTGGCCGAGGACGCGGTGCTCAACGCGAACTACATCCTGCGCAGCATGGAGGACATTCTCCACGCGCCCTTTGGGGCGAGCGGGCCGTGCATGCACGAGGCGCTGTTTGGCGACAAGGAGTTCACCAATGGCCTGTCCACGCTGGACGTAGCCAAGGGCCTAATCGACGAGGGCTATCACCCGATGACGGTCTATTTCCCGCTGGTGGTCCACGGCGCGATGCTGGTCGAGCCGACCGAGACCGAGAGCAAGGCGGCGATCGACCAGTTCATCACCGCCTTCCGCAGCGTTGTGGAACGCGCGCTGGCGGGCGACGAGGCGCTGAAGCAGGCTCCCTACTATTCGCCCCGGCGGCGGCTGGATGAA
>RDXA01000341.1 GCA_004292705.1 Sphingomonadales bacterium
ACCCCATCGTCGCCCCGGACTTGATCCGGGGCAATGCTTCTTGCGGCAAGGAAAAAAGGCAGCCTTGTCCCGGGTCAAGCCCGGGATGACGAATGGTGACAGGTCAGGCATAGGGAAGCTCATGATCTACCTCGACTACCAGGCCACCACGCCCCTGTGCCCCGAAGCGCGCGAGGCGATGTTGCGTTGGCTCGGCGGGCCGGAGAGCGACACCTTTGGCAACCCCCATAGCCCCCACCGCATGGGCCGCATGGCGGCAGCGGCGGTGGAGACCGCGCGCGAACGGGTGGGCGCGCTGCTGCCCGGGGGCGGCAAGGTGGTGTTCACGAGCGGCGCGACCGAGGCGATCAACATGGTGCTGCAAGGCACCCCCGGCGACGTTGTCACCTTTGCCACCGAACATGCCGCCGTGCTCGATTGCCAAAGGGTGGTAGAAGCGCAGGGGCGGCGCTTCACGGTGCTGCCCGTCCCCCCCGATGGCCGCGTTGATGTCGAGGCATTGGCGGGTCTTGTCACGTCATCGACGGGTCTTGTCGCGGTCATGGCGGTCAATAACGAGATCGGCGTGCGCAACCCGCTCGCTCCGGTGGTGGAGATTGCCCGCCGGGTGGGAGCGAGGGTGCTGGTCGATGCTGTCCAGGCCTATGGCCGGGTCCCGGTTGAGGTCGCGGCGGACTATATCGCGATCTCGGCGCACAAGTGCCATGGCCCCAAGGGGATCGGCGCCTTGTGGATCGGGCCGGATGCCCGCGCGCCCTTGTCGCTCATGCACGGCGGCGGGCAGGAGGCGTCCATGCGGTCAGGCACGCTCTCGCCCGCCTTGTGCGCAGGCTTCGGCGCGGCCGCGCAGGTGGCGCTGGAGGGACTTTCGGAGCAAATGTTTCATGTGGAGCATTTGTGGAGCATTGCTCGCACCGCCTTCGCAGGGTGGGACCTCAATGGCAGCGCGATGGATCGCTGGCATGGCAATCTCAATATCCGCAGGGAGGGGTTGGACGTCGCCCGGCTGATGAGCGATTGCCGCACCATCATGTTCTCGGCCGGCAGCGCCTGTGCCAGCGGATCGGGGCGGCCAAGCCATGTCCTCAAGGCGATCGGGTTGACCGATGCCCAGGCCAAGTCCTCTATCCGCTTGGGATTTGGGCGCTATACGACAGCCGAAGAGATCACGGACGCCGCCGCCATGATCAACGCAGCCGCCGAGGAGCAGGGCTTGTGAGCATCACCGTCACCTTTCACGATCCTCACGGCAGACCAGTCACCGCAAGCTGCGAACCGGGCGACAACCTGCTGCGCGTGGGCCAAGGGGCGGGGCTGCCGCTGGAGGGCACCTGCGAGGGGCAGATGGCCTGTTCGACTTGCCACGTGATTGTCGCCCCCGAATGGTTCGACCGTCTGCCACCGGCCTCGGAGGAGGAGGAAGACATGCTCGATTTCGCCGCAGGCGCGCGGCGCACCTCGCGCCTGTCGTGCCAGATCGAACTGACGGCGGACATGGACGGGCTCACCGTCTCCGTGCCGAGCGAAAGCAATGATCTGCGGCGAATGTAATCCGCTCAACCCTGTGGAAACCCCTCTCCCTCGGCGCGGCGCGGGTTGCTAGACGGGCGGTATGTCCGAAAACGTCACCACCGGGGAGCCTGACGACGGCTTCGATGCCATCGTCGATGCACCCTTCGATGCCGCGCTGTCCGAGCGCTATCTGGTCTACGCCCTTTCGACCATCACCGCGCGCAGCCTGCCCGATCTGCGCGACGGGTTGAAGCCGGTCCACCGCCGCCTGCTGTGGGCGATGCGGCAGTTGAAGCTCGATCCTTCGAGCGCCTTCAAGAAGTCCGCCCGCGTCGTTGGCGACGTGATCGGCAAGTATCACCCTCACGGCGATGCTTCGGTCTATGACGCGATGGTGCGCCTCGCACAGGATTTCGCGCTGCGCTATCCACTTGTCGAAGGGCAGGGGAACTTCGGCAATGTCGACGGCGATAATGCCGCAGCCTACCGCTACACCGAAGCCCGCCTGACCAAGACTGCGCTCGAACTGATGGCGGGCCTCGATGAAGGAACCGTCGACTTCATCCCCACCTATAATGGCGAGGAGATCGAGCCCGAGATCTTCCCGGGCCTGTTCCCCAACCTTCTGGCCAACGGATCGAGCGGGATCGCGGTCGGCATGGCGACCAGCATTCCCAGCCACAATGTCGCCGAGATCATCGACGCGACGCTTGAACTGATCGACAATCCTTCCGTCAGCCACGAGAGGCTGATGGAACTGTTCTACGGCCCCGATTTCGCCACCGGCGGTCAGGTGGTGGACAGCAAGGCGGCCATCACCGAGGCCTATCGCACCGGGCGTGGGGCCTTCCGCCTGCGTGGACGCTTTCTGGCGCCCGAGGCCAAGGATGCCGACGACATCGCCGCCGGGATCGAGCGGCTGGGCGGCGGACAATGGCAGCTGGTCATCTCGGAAATTCCCTATCAGGTGCCCAAGGGCAAGCTGATCGAGCAGATCGCGCAGGCGATTGCTGATCGCAAGCTGCCGATCCTCGAGGATGTCCGCGACGAAAGCGACACCGCGATCCGCATCGTGCTGGTGCCCAAGAGCCGCAATGTCGATCCCGAGCTGCTGAAAGAAAGCCTGTTCAAGCTCACCGATCTGGAAACGCGCTTCAGCCTCAACCTCAACGTGCTCGACGCCCCGCCGGGGCTGGGGCGCACGCCGATGGTGATGGGGTTGAAGGAACTGCTCGAAAGCTGGACCTTCGCCCAGATCGACATCCTCCAGCGCCGCGCGCGCCACCGGCTCGATCAGATCGCGAACCGGCTGGAGCTGGTGCGCGGCTATATCATCGCCTTCCTCAACCTCGACCGGGTGATCGCAATCATCCGCACCGAGGACGAGCCCAAGCCGGTGATGATCGCCGAATTCGACCTCACCGACCGTCAGGCCGAAGCGATCCTCAACATGCGGCTGCGCTCCTTGCGCAAGCTGGAGGAGATGCAACTGCGCAAGGAGCAGGACGAGTTGCTGGCCGAAGAGGCCGATCTCAACGCCCTGCTTGAAAGCCCGGCCAAGCAGCGCACGCGGCTGAAGCGTGACCTGCGCAATCTGCGCAAGAACTACGCCGAGGATACCCCGCTGGGCCGCCGCCGCACGCTGATAGCCGAGGCTGCGCCGACCATCGAATTCAGCTTGGACGCGATGATCGAGAAGGCCCCCGTCACCGTGATCCTCAGCCAGAAGGGCTGGATCAGGGCGGCGAGCGGCCACGTGCCGCTCGATCAGGAGTTCAAATACAAGGAGGGCGATGGCCTTGCCTTCATCCTCCACGCCCAGACCACCGACAAGCTGCTGCTTGCCGCCAGCGACGGGCGGTTCTTCACGCTGGGCTGCGACAAGCTGCCCGGCGCGCGGGGCTTCGGCGAGCCGGTGCGCACCATGATCGATCTCGAAAGCGAGGCCAGCGTTGCGGCGATGATGGTTCACAAGCCCGGCGGCAGGCTGCTGCTCGCCTCCAGCCACGGCAAGGGTTTCGTCGCCGAATTGAACGAGCTGCTGGCCGAAACCCGCAAGGGGCGGCAGGTGGTTAATCTGAAGGACGGGGCAAGGCTGGCGGTGATCCGGCCGATCCCGGAAAGCCACGATCATGTCGCCGTGGTGGGCGACAACCGCAAGCTGGTGGTCTTCAACCTCGAAGAGCTCCCCGTCATGTCGCGCGGGCAGGGTGTGCAGCTCCAACGTTACCGCGACGGCGGCCTATCGGATGCCACCACCTTTGTGCTCGCCGATGGTCTCAGCTGGCAGATGGGCGGATCGGGCGACCGCACCCGGACCGAGACCGAGATCCGCATGTGGAAGGTCGCGCGCGGGGCCGCCGGGCGGATGCCGCCGCAGGGTTTCCCGAAGAGCAATCGGTTCTAGTCAGGCAAGGACTTATTGCGTCCGGTCGGAAGCTGTTGCTTCAAGGAACCGTTGGCGTTCCTTCCTGACCTCCGCCTCGACCCGCAGATAGCGCTCCAACGGCGCGTCTGTGCCGATCTCCACAAATGGTCGTAAATGAAGCAGCAGGTATTCCATCCAGTCGAACATGAGGTCGAGATAGGAGTGGCCGAACTTGCCGAGCTGTTTGGAAACAGTGTCGCGATACGATTGATTGGTATTGAAGCTTCTCAGCTCGTGCCGCAAACCCTCGCGATAGCGGGCGCCGATCAGCCGGAACCAAAGGTGATCCGCAGCAAGCATCGCGATTTGGTTCGCGCCGCCATGATCGCGCAGGCATTCGAACATCTTGATCGTGCCGCGCCCACGCGCGCCTTTGATGTTGCAGTCGATCCAGTTGAAATCCCAGAACGAGCTGAGTTCGCGCATCCATTTCGTAACGGCTTCGGCTTGGTCAGCCTCGAGAAACCGGCGGGCGAGCGGAATGGAATAGTGTCCGTCATGATCCCGGCGCAACGTGTAGACTTCGTCCGCACTCAAGCTGCCTCGTGATACCTCGTCGTCGAGCCTGCGCCACAGGATGGTGCTGACCGCCTTGTCGAAACGCCCGAAGTTCAGGCGGACGTCGTCGAGCAGACTTTCATAGGCCGCAATGGTCTCTGGCGACGGTAAATCCGAAGCCAAGCTTGTTGGCGACTGACCGGGCTTGAATGACCAATCCATCGTTCTGCCTCTCTCAGCGCCATGCCAGTCGATAGCCCGTCGGTTGGCGCAATGTTCGTCTGAAGTCCGGTTAGCAGAAGTACCCTAAGCTTCCGTCACTTCGCGTTTGGCAAACTGCGGTTTCGCTGCTCGGCCTGCATGGCGACTTGCCAAGAAGCCGGCCTAGTCGAACCGGAACGCGCTGGTCCCCAGTTCCTCGGCGAGGATCGCCTCTATGCGCTCGGCGGAGGGAAAGCCCTCGGCCACCCAGCGCGCTTCGATGGTCTGGAGGATGCGCGCGACCAGCGGCCCGGCGCTTACCCCGCGCGCAACAATCGCGCCGCCTTTCAGAGGAAAAACCGGCACGGGCCACTCCGCCAGCGTGCGCGCGTCCTCGCCCGCCAGCAGCAGCCGGTCGATCGCAAGCGGCGGGGTCAGGCGATAGGCAAGGGCCTCGGGTTCGGTCGCGTCCGCAGCACGACGCTCGGCAGCGTTTACCAGCCGGGTGCGTTGGGCCTTGGACAAGCGCAGTCGCGCGGCCACCGTCTCGGCCACATCGGGCGAGGGCGGCAGAAGCGCTGCCAGCCGTCGCACCGGATCGGGCGAGAAGCTCTGCGCATGCTCGGTAGCAATCAACCTTTCGAGCGCCGCCAGTTGCGCAGCGCAGGCCTCGGGCAGGATCACGCCGAGCACGCCCCGCGCCCGCATCCGCGCAATGGTGGCATGCGGATCGGGCAGGGCCAGAAGTGCCAGCAGCTCGGCGGCGATCCGCTCTCGGCTGAGGCCCTTGAGCGTGTGCGCCAACTCGGCGCAGGCGTCTTCGGCGGTCTGATCCAGCGCTGCGCCGAAGCGGGTCTGAAAGCGGTAATAGCGCAGGATACGCAAGTGATCCTCGGCGATCCGCTGGTTAGGATCGCCAATGAAGCGCACCCGCCCCCCGCGCAGATCGTCCATGCCGCCGAACCAGTCGGCAATCTCCAGCGTTTCGGGGTGGGCGTAGAGCGCGTTGATCGTGAAGTCGCGCCGTGCGGCATCGTCGCGCCAATCGCTGGCGAAAGCGATGGTGGCGCGCCTGCCATCGGTGGCGACATCGCGCCTGAGGGTCGTGACTTCGACCGGCCCATCCTTGAGGATCGCGGTAATGGTGCCGTGCTCGATCCCGGTGGGTGCGGTGCGGATGCCGGCCTTGCCGCACGCGGCGATTACCTCGGCGGGCAGCAACACGGTGGCGCAATCGACGTCGTGGACTTCCACCCCCAGCAAGCCATCGCGCACCGCCCCGCCGACCCAGCGGATGTTCTGGTTGCCTAGCGCGGCGGTAAGCGCAGCAAGGCCCGCGCGGCGGGTCCAGCCCGCTTCCGACAAGTCACGCAACATCGCGCAAGGCCTCCCACGTGATCCGCCGCGACAGGTTGGCGATGATCGCCGCCGTCACACCCCAGATGCGGAACCCCTGCCATTCGAGCTCAAGGTAGCGGCGGTTGGCTCCGCGCCAGAACACTTCGTTGGTGGTCCAGCTGGCGGGATCGAGCAGTAGCGACAGAGGTGCCTCGAACCACGCTTCCACCTCGCTCGGATTAGGGGTCAGAGTGAGGCCCGACGGGACGACACCGATCACCGGCGTGACCAGAAAGCCGGTGCCGGTGTGATAGATATCGCTGGTGCCGATCACCCGCACTGCGCCACGCGGCAGAGCCAGCTCCTCCTCGGCCTCGCGCAAAGCGGCCGTGACCGCGTCCTCGCCCGGATCGATCTTGCCGCCGGGAAAGGCGACCTGCCCCGGATGATCGCGCATCGCATGGGGCCGTTGGGTGAGGATCACCTGCGGATCGTGCGCCACGTCGGTGATCGCGATGAGCACCGCTGCCGGGGTTGCGCGTCCATCACGGGCGAAATGCGCGTCGCTCAGCAGATCGGGGACATCGCGCGCATGGCCTTGCGCAAAGGCCCTGGCGAGGGGATCGAAGATGCTCATGGCTGCAGGCGAAAGGTCACGCCCTGGCTGGCAATGCGCCAACCGTTCGCCTCTGCCCCCTCGGCCAGCGCGATTTCGGCCAGTTGCGCCCAGGTGGAACGGTTGAGCCGCGCCTCGCACCCGCGCCGCACGTGGAGGTAAAGTGCCGGCTCCTCAGGCGTGCCCGCGACGCGCAAGGGGTGGTCCGGTCCGGCGATGACGATGTCATCGGTGTTGAGCCGGAAGGCGAGCGCATCCTCGGCCCGCACACAATCGACCGCGATGAAGGCTGCATCTTCAACTTCGATCGCGAGCTTCTCGAACGGGGTGACCAGCCAATGATGCCCCGCCGCGTCGCGGGTGAGCAGGCCCGCAAAGGCACGCACCATCGCCTCGCGCCGGATCACACCACCTTCGTGGAACCAGGTGCCGTCGGCGGCGATCACCATGTGGCTTTCGCCGATCTGCTGGGGTGCCCAACCTTCGACCGGGGGCAGCTTGCGGTCCGCGACCAGCTCGGCGATTTCCGCGAGCGTCAGTCCGGCGAGATAGGGCGGTGGTTCGTAAGGCATGTCGGCATGGGATGACAGAAGCGGGGCGCAAGGTGAAGGGGGTAGCTTTGCCTATCCCTCCCAAGGGCCCAGCATCCCTTCGCTCGGCATGGCTGCAAGAGCGGTGCCGCGCGCCAGCAGGCGATCGGGTGCATAGGGGCCGGGGCAGCGCCAGCCGCCCGTGAGCGATGCCGAAAAGCCCCAGCGCCCATAATAAGCTGCATCGCCGATGAGCACCTGCGGCAGTGCCCGCCCGCCGCTGGCAGCCAGCCGCGCATCCTCGGCGATCATGGCGCTCATCAGTCCGACGCCAAAGCCTTCGCCCTGCCGTTCCGGCACCACCGCGACCGGCCCCACCATCACCAGTGGCACCTGCCCCTGCTTGGTCTGGAGGCCGATCGGCCAGCACTGGATTGTTCCGACCAGCAGGCCCTCGTCGTCAAGTGCGGCAAGGCTCAGGCCCGGCAGCCATGGCATGCCTGCTCGGATACGGTAGGCCGTTCGCGCGTGGCGATCCGGCCCGAAGGCGCGGTCAAGCACCTCTTCAATCATGGCGGGATCGACCGCCTCGAGCGGGATCAGCGTGGCGGTGGCGCTCGCCATCACCGCGCAGTGAGCTTGATCAGTCGGGCACCCTTGCCGTCCTCGGCCACCCAGATCGCGCCGTCAGGGCCTTGCGCCAGCGCACGCAAACGCTTTTCAAAGCCATATCGACCGGCTTCGCGCGCTGTCTCCCCGTCAAGGGCGACATCGATCAGGGCCTTGCTGCCGAGGCCCGCCATCAAGGCATGGCCTTTCCATGCGGCAAACATGTCACCGCTATAGATCAGCATATCGCCTGGCGCGATCACCGGCGTCCAGTGCGCGGCAGGCTGGGCAAAGCCATCATCAGGGGTGTGATCGGGGATCGGATCGCCATTGTAATGCTCGCCATTCGAACGCACCGGCCAGCCATAATTGGCACCCGCCTTGACGAGATTCAGCTCGTCCCCGCCCGCTGGGCCATGCTCGACTTCCCACAGCCGCCCGGCCGCATCCCAGTCCATCCCGAGGATATTGCGGTGGCCATAGGACCAGATCTCGGCTGTCACGCCGCCCTTGTCCGCCATGGGATTGCCCGCCGCGGGGGTGCCATCGAGGTTGAGGCGAACGATCTTGCCCAGTGTGGTGCCGGTATCCTGTGCGGGGGTCATCTTCTGACGTTCGCCGCTGGCGACGAACAGATATTTGCCATCGGGCGAGAAGACGATGCGGTGCGAATAATGCCCGCGGCCGGTGACCTTGGGGGTCTGACGCCAGATCACGCTGAGACCCTCCACCGCGCAGGCTTCGACGCCGGTGCACGCGAGCGTGCCCTTGCCGACAGCCGCGCCGCGCGTGTCATCCGGCCCGGCTTCCGCCCAGCTGAGATAGATCGTGCGGCCATTGAGCGACGCGCCAGCTTCAGCAGAGAGGAAGGCGACATCGCCCAGCCCGCCCTGACCGCCATAGTCAACCGCAGGCGCACCAGCCACCGTGCCGACCTTGCCGCTTGCCACGTCCAGCACCTTGAGCGTCCCGGACTTTTCGGTCACGAACAGCATCTGGGTGCCGGGGGCAAAGGCAATCGCCCAAGGCTCTTCGAAAGTCGCGACCTCGTCCGACTTGAACGGCGTCGCGGGGCCGGTGGTGCCAACAACCTCGACAGACGTCTGGGCGCTTTCCCCGGTTTCGGCATTGGCGCAGCTTGCCAGCATCAGCGCGGGGAGGGAAAAAGCGGCGAGCAATCGGGCAGAACGGATCATGTCAGGGGTCACTCCGGGTCTAACGGTCAGGGACGGGCCAATCGTCATCGGGGTTGACGAGGCCGGCCGCGGGCCGCTTGCCGGGCCGGTGGTGGCCGCGGCGGTTGTGCTGGGGCGGGCGATACCTTCCGGGCTCGACGATTCCAAGCGCCTTTCGGCAAAGCGCCGCGCTGTGCTCGACACAGCGATCCGGCAGTCGTGCGGGTGGGCGGTCGCGGTGGTTGATCCCGAGGAGATTGACCGGGTCAATATCTTCATGTCGACCATGCTGGCGATGACCCGGGCGGTCGCGCGCCTTGCGAGCGCCTTGGGGAGCGCGCCGGACGAGGTGCTGATCGACGGTAACCTGACGCCCGCCGGGCGCTGCCCCGAATGGTGCTGGCCGGCCCGGGCGATCGTGGGCGGCGACGGGATCGAGCCTGCCATCTCGGCCGCCTCGATCATCGCCAAGGAATGGCGCGACCGGATGATGCTGGAAGCTGCCGCCGCGCACCCGCATTATGGATGGGAACGCAACAAGGGCTATGGCACCCCTGAACACATGGAAGCGCTGCGGCTCCACGGCCCGAGCCCCTTGCACCGCCGCAGCTTCGCGCCGGTTGCGCAGCTCAGCCTGATCTGAGCAGTTCCCTTACCAGCTCGTTCCCCCCCGCGATCCATACGGGGGTGACGGAGAGGTTGGAGCGCAAGGTGAGTCCTTCGCGCCACACCGCTGCATATGGAGTTCGGGCGGGAGGGGCGGACTCAATATCTTGTGCCGATCCTGCTTCGTTCCGCTGGCTGGCCACCGCATTTACCGGCTGTTAACCATAAGCTGCGCAAAATGAGGCGCTTGACGCGGACTCCTCAAAGACTCATGCCTGTGGATAAGTTGCAAGCAGGTTGAGCGGGGTTGGTTCAGTGAATGTCATAGAAAAGGTGAAGTCACGGGCAAAAAGCGCTGTAAAAACGTCGGAAATAGCGCTTTCTCTCGAACTGCCCCTGGGTCGTATCCTGGCCGGTGACTGCATCGCCGCGATGCGTTCGCTGCCCTCGGCCAGCGTCGATCTCGTGTTTGCCGATCCGCCCTATAACCTCCAGCTTGGCGGCGATCTGAACCGCCCTGACGGCAGCCATGTCGATGCCGTGACCGATCACTGGGACCGGTTCGATTCCATGGCCGCCTATGACCAGTTCACCCGCGAATGGCTGACCGAAGCGCGCCGCGTGCTCAAGCCCGATGGCGCGCTGTGGGTCATCGGTTCCTATCACAACATCTTCCGGGTCGGAGCGATTTTGCAGGATCTGGGCTTCTGGATCCTTAACGACATTGTCTGGCGCAAGACCAATCCGATGCCCAATTTCAAAGGCACCCGGTTCACCAACGCGCACGAAACCCTGATCTGGGCCAGCATGGGCGAGAAGTCGCGCTACCACTTCAATTACCGCGCAATGAAGACCTTGAACGACGAACTTCAGATGCGTTCGGATTGGGTCATGCCGATCTGCGCCGGGGGCGAGCGGCTCAAGGAGAACGGCAAGAAGGCGCACCCCACCCAGAAGCCCGAAGCCCTGCTCTACCGCGTGCTGCTGGCGACGACTGAAAAGGGCGACGTGGTGCTCGATCCCTTCTTCGGCACTGGCACCACTGGCGCGGTGGCAAAAAGGCTGGGGCGCGAATGGATCGGCTGCGAGCGCGAGGCGACTTATCGCGAGGTCGCAGAAAAGCGCATCGCCAAGGAATTGCCGCTCGATGAAAGCGCGCTCACCACGATGCAAAGCGCCCGCACGGCGCCCAAGGTGGCCTTTGGCGCGGTGGTCGAGGCCGGACTGATCCCGCCTGGCAGCACGCTGTTTGACAGGAAGCGCCGCTGGATCGCCACGGTGCGCACCGATGGTTCGCTGGAGTGCGGAGGCAAGACGGGTTCGATCCATGGCCTCGGCAAGGAACTTCAGGGCGCACCGAGCTGCAACGGCTGGGCCTTCTGGCACTATGAAACGGGCGGTGACGTCCAGCCGATCGATGCAGCGCGGCAGCTCTACCTGCTCGCCGCCGAAGACTGACCGGCGCCCGTCTCGTCCATGTCCGAGAGTGTCTACCTCCACCCGCTCACGCTAATCTCTGGTCCGCAGGCCGTTGAGGGTGCTGCTGTGCGGCTCGCGGGCAGCATGGCCTATGCCCGCGAATTCGCGCTGGTGGTGCGCGAGGGCGGCGCGGTGGCCGCGCGGATCGTTGGCACCCCGGCGGTGATCGAGGGGGCGCTGGCGCGCCTTTCGGGCGATCTGGCGGAGGATGCGGCGGCGCAATGGGCCAATCTCGCAAAGGTGCATCCGCCATTGCAGCTGGGCAGCCGCATGATCCGGATGGATCAGCCGCAGATCATGGGCATCCTCAACGTCACGCCCGACAGCTTCTCAGACGGTGGGCAGCATGATCAGGCCGAGGCGGGCCGCGCCCACGCCGCCGCCATGCTAGAAGCGGGCGCGGCGATCATCGATATTGGCGGGGAAAGCACGCGCCCGGGCGCCGCGGCAACATTCGAAGACGAAGAGATCCGCCGGGTTGTCCCCGCAGTTGAATATTGCGCCGCCATGGGCGCTGCGATCAGTCTCGATACCCGCCGCGCGGGCGTGCTGGCGGCGGGGCTGGCGGCGGGGGCGCATATGGCGAACGACGTCTCGGCGCTGCGCTATGACCCGCGTTCGGTCGAGGTGGTCGCCGCGCAGGGGTGTCCGGTGGTGCTGATGCATGCGCCTGGTGCAGGCGAGGATCTGCACAAGGGCGAAGGCTATGCCGACGTGGTGAGCGAGGTGTTCGACTTCCTGAAAGCTGCCCGCGCCCGGGTTATCGCCGCAGGGGTGGCTGAAGAACGGATCATCCTCGATCCCGGCATCGGCTTCGGCAAGTCGCTCGCGGACAACCTCGCGCTGCTGGGTGCCTTGCCTCTGTTCCACGCACTCGGCAGCCCGCTGCTGCTTGGTGTGAGCCGAAAGCGCATGATTGGTGCGCTCTCGGCCGAGGAGGGCTCGGATCGGCGGCTCGCCGGGTCGATCGCGCTGGCGGTGAAGGCCATGGAGGCGGGGGTCCATCTGCTGCGCGTCCACGACGTCGCCGAGACGGTGCAGGCGCGCAATGTATGGCGCGGTTGGCGCGATGCAGCCTTAACCGACTTTAGCGCCCTCCCGCCGCTCTAGGCGGAATGCCCCCATCGCGACTTCCCCGGCGGTCAGCCCTTTTCTTGCCGCCTTCGTTCTGTCACGCAGCGGCGGCACAAGTCTGTCATCCGATACCCTCGAGGAGCCCCTTCATGCGCCTGTCCCTGCTTGCCGCTACCGTTCTCGCCGCCGCCGTGCCCCTGGCCGCGCAGGATGACGAGCCCGCGCCGCATCGCACCACGCCGAGCGCGGTCAGCATCACCCCCGATCAAATGCTCGCCCCCTATTACGAGGCGCTGCGCCAGCAGGTCGAAATGCCCGTTGCAGGTGCGACCCCGGCGCTCAGCCCGGCGATGACGCTCACCCGCATCGCCTTTGGCAGCTGCAACCACCAGTCTGCCCCGCAGCACATGTGGGCGCAGATCGCCGCCCAGAACCCGCAGATGTTCCTGATGATCGGTGACAATGTTTACGGCGACAACGGCTGGGATGCCGATGCCGGGCTGGAGTCACTACGTAAGTCCTATGCGCTGCAAGCCTCGCACCCCGAGTTCAGGGACTTCCGGGCCAAATTCCCGATGATGGCGACGTGGGACGACCATGATTTCGGCCTCAACGATGCCGGGGCAAGCTTCCCGATGCGGCGCTGGGCGGAGGATCTGTTCGAGACCTTCTGGGGCTCGTCCGATGCGGTCCGCTCGCGCCCCGGCGTCTATGAAAGCACGATCACCGGACCGGAAGGCAAGCGCGTGCAGATCATCCTGCTGGACACGCGCTTCTTCCGTTCCGACCTCAAGCGCATGGCGTGGTCGAAGGAACGCCCGCCGCTCGGCGGTTACCTGCCCGATGCCAGCGCGGACAAGACCGTGCTTGGTGCCGAGCAATGGGCCTGGCTCGAACAGGAGCTAGCCAAGCCTGCCGACCTGCGCATCGTGGTGTCATCGACCCAGGTCATCACCACCGCGCACCAGTTCGAGGGCTGGACCAACTTCCCGGCCGAGCGCACCCGGCTGCTCGACATGCTCAGCCGCCGCGAGGCCAGCGGGCTGGTCATGCTTTCGGGTGATCGTCATGCCGGCGGCATCTACAAGGCCGAGCATCAGGGCGAGACGATGTGGGAGCTGACCAGCTCCTCGTTGAACCTCGCCTTCGGTAACGACAACGATCGCAGCACCGCCCGCGAGCCCGACGCCGCTCGGGTGACGAAGTTCTTCGCCGAGGAAAACTACGGCCTTGTCGACATCGACTGGAAGGCAAAGACACTGACCATGACGCTCAAGGGCAATACCAGCAGTGTCCTCGCCGAGCAGTCGTTTGGCTGGTAGCCTCGATCACCCCGGAGAGGCGGCACTGCCTGCCAGCAGGCCGCCATCCAGGGTGAGTTCGGCGCCGGTCATGTAGGCACTTTCCGGGCTGGCAAGGTAAACGCACAAGGCCGCGACCTCTTCCGGCGTGCCGAAACGTTTGAGCGGCGTATCGGCGACCAGCGCGGCCATATTGGCTTCGCGGTCCGGACCATCGCCCAGCATCGGTTCCCACATCGGGGTAAGCACCGCCGCAGGATGCACCGAGTTGGCGCGCACCTTCCACCCCTGCTGCGCTGCATAGAGCGCGACCGACTTGGTATGGTTGCGGATCGCGGCCTTGGACGCGGCATAGGCTGCCGCGCCGGGGATGCCGACCAGCCCGGAACGCGAGGAGATGTTGATGATCGATCCCTCGCGGCTTTCCCGCATCGCCCGGAGCGCGTAGCGGCAGCCGAGGAAGGTGCCATCGGTGTTGACCGCGTGGACCGCGCGCCAATCGGCAAGGCTCGCGTGTTCGGGGTCGTGGGGGTTCATGCCTTGCTCGAACCCGGTGACCCCGGCGTTGTTGACCACCACGTCGGCATGCGGGTGGAGCGCAGCCAGCACCTCCCAATCTGCCTCCGAGCGCACGTCGAGCGTCAGGAAATCGCAGCCGATCTCGGCCGCGCTGGCGACCCCGGTGGCAACATCAATGTCGGTCAGGAGGACGCGCGCACCCTCCGCGATGAATGCGGTGCTGATTGCACGGCCGATGCCGCGCGCACCGCCGGTAACGACGCAGAACGCGCCTTCGAGTCTGGGCATGGGGTAACCTCAGGATATGCAAGTGAACACGGGGTGCGCTGGCTTTTGCTGCGCCCGGTTATGCTGTTGCCGCTTAGCGTTGACGCTTGTTCACTGGACCTGCTCCTGAGTGCGGCGGATCCTTGCCCAAAATCAGGCTGCGTTGTCAATCCCGAGGTCGGAGAGCTTGCGGTAGAGCGTCGACCGGCCGATCCCGAGCCTGCGCGCCACTTCGGTCATGCGGCCGCGATAATGGCCGATGGCGAGGCGAATGACGTCGGCCTCGATCTCTTCCAGCGGGCGCAGGTTGCCGTCGGGGGTGTAGAGCATGATGCCCACGCCCTCGTGCGCGCTCGCGGTGGTGACGCTGCCCTGTTCGCCGAGCATCTCGGACAGCTGCGGGAAGCTCTCCGCGGTGAGCGAATTGGCCTCGCAATAGACAGCGGCGCGGAACAGGACTGATTGCAGCTGGCGGACATTGCCCGGCCAGTCATAGGCGGCGAGGAGTGCCAGTGCGCTGTCGGAAACCGAAAGGTGGTTCAGCCCTGGCTGCTCGCCGATCCGGGCGAGGAAGTGGCGGGTGAGCGCCGGAATATCGCCGGTGCGATCACGCAGGGGTGGCAGGACGATCCGGGTGGCGCTCAGCCGTGCGGCAAGGCCAGCGTCAAACTGACCGGCTTCGACCATCCGATCGATCCCGATATTGCTCGTCACCAGCAGCCGGACATCAACCCGAAAGCCGTAGCTGGCCCCGACCGGGCGAATGATTCCGCTGTCGAGCGCTTCGGCGAGGCGCTGTTGGAGCGCCGGGGTCAGCCGGTCGATTTCGTCGAGGATGAGCGTGCCGTTGTCGCAATTCTGGAAGGCCCCGATCTGGCGATCAAAGGCACCCGGAAAGCTGCCGGGCTCGTGGCCGAACAGCACTGAGTCGATCGAACCCGGTGGGATCGAAGCGAGATTGATGATCCTGAGCGGCTCCTTGGCGCGCGGCGATGCGCCGTGCATCGCGCGCATCAGCATTTCCTTGCCGGTGCCGCTTTCGCCCTCGATCAGCACATGGCCGTGCCCGCGCGCGGCCTTGGCCGCCTGCGCCAGCGCGGCGCGGAATTGTGGGGCGGTGCCAATCATCGCATCGAAATCGAGGCTGGCCGACATCTTTTCGGTCAGCGGGGCAAGTTCGTCGCGCGGGGATTCGCGGGTGGTCACGCTGCGCAGCGCTTCCATCAACCGATCAGGCGCGACAGGCTTGACGAGGTAGTCGCTTGCACCGGCACGCATCGCCTCGACGGCCAGCAAGGGCGAGGCGCTGGTGGTGAGCATCAGGATGGGGAGCGCAGGACGGCGCGATTTCAGCTCGGCGATGAGCGAGCAGGCATCGTCGCCCGGCACCCACTGATCGAGCAGGATCGCGGAAAGCTGCATCCCTTCGCGCGTGCCGAGCATGGCAATAGCCGTTTCGGCATCAGGGGCAACGATGGTGCGCCAGCCATCGCGCGCGGCGATCGCGGTGATGAGCCGTGACTGCGCGGGCTCATCATCGATCAGCATCACGATTCGCACGTCGTCGTGCGCCTGGGGGAGGCAATCCATCTCTGCCATCAGTTGCGCCGCTCGGCTCCCTCGTTTGCCCAAGCACGCAGCCCGGACCTCACATCACCGGGCATGCATAAGGCAGGGAGGTAAAAACGGGATTAAGGCTGTACCGTGACGGGACAGGCCGGCCACAGCCGCAGGCGCCCGGCGATTGGACCTGCCTCTCACTAAAGGTGGCTTGAGATAGCGGGCTTGCTCCGATACGGGGACTTCATGCGGGCTTTGTGCCCCGTGCATTTTTTCGGCAACCATTCGGCAACCAATTGCGCTGCGGCGCGTTCGGGTGCCCAAGGGGAAATACGAAGCATGACTGTTCACGATATGGAAAAGGCCGAGGCCACTTACAGCGGCTTCATGGCCACGCTGAAATGGGCCATCCCGGTGATCGCGGTGATCGTGTTCGCCGTTGTTGCAGCGATCGCCAGCTAAGTCGGCCCCGTGAAAATCGCCATCCTGAAAGAGCGCGCCTCGGGTGAGACGCGCGTCGCTGTCACACCGGAAACCGCGAAGAAATTTGCGGCGTTGGGCCTGTCGGTCGCAGTTGAGGCCGGGGCTGGGGACACCGCCTCGATCACGGACGTTGCCTATGTCGAGGCCGGTGCCACCGTGGCCGATGCCGGGGCAACGGTGAAGGATGCGGACATCGTTCTCGGCATTCAGGCGCCCGATGTGGCGCTTCTGAAGGGGGCGCAGGCGGGCGCGTGGGTGGCAGCCTTGTTCGACCCTTTCACCAAGCGTGACGTGGTCGATGCCTATGCGGCTGCCGGGTTCGAAGCGCTGAGCATGGAATTCATGCCCCGCATCACCCGCGCGCAGAGCATGGACGTGCTGTCCTCGCAATCGAACCTTGCCGGGTACAAGGCGGTGCTGGCGGCAGCGGATGCCTATGGCCGCGCCTTTCCGATGATGATGACTGCGGCTGGCACGGTGCAGGCCGCACGCGCTTTCATCATGGGCGTGGGCGTTGCGGGGCTACAGGCGATTGCGACCGCCCGCCGCTTGGGCGCGCAGGTCTCGGCGACCGACGTGCGTTCGGCCACCAAGGAGCAGATCCAGTCGCTGGGTGCCAAGCCGATCTTCGTCGAGAACGTGGCTGGCATCGAGGGCGAAGGCTCGGGCGGCTATGCCACCGAAATGAGCGAGGAATACCAGAAGGCGCAGGCCGAACTGGTGTCCAGCCACATCGCCAAGCAGGATATCGTCATCACCACCGCGCTGATCCCCGGCCGCGCTGCGCCGCGCCTGATCACCGACGCGCAGATCGCGACGATGAAGCCGGGCAGCGTGATTTTCGATCTTGCCGTGGCGCAGGGCGGGAATGTCGAAGGCTCGGTGCCGGACGAGGTCGTGATCAAGCACGGCGTCAAGATCATCGGCTATTCGAACACCCCCGCCGCGCTCCCCGCCGACGCCTCGGCGCTGTTCGCGCGCAACCACTACAACTTCCTCAGCGCCTTCTGGGACAAGGAGGCTGGGCGTCCCGTGCTCGACGAGGAAATCGGCAATGCCATCCGCCTGACGCAGGGCGGCAAGGTTGTGAACGAGAGGCTGACAGGGTGAGGTGCGCGCTGCTGGTGCCGCTTGCGGCGCTCCTCGTTGCCGCAACGCCCGCTCAAGAACGCGCTGCATCGCTTTCAGGCACGTGGAGCGTCGATCTGCGACTTGAACTGACTGACGCGGCCTATTCGCAGCCGATGGTCCTGACCGTCGGAGAGGACGGTGCGGTAACGGGCAGTTTCTACAACAGCGATATCCTTTCCGGTCGCGCCGGTTCGGCACAGGGGCGCAGCTGCGTCGCTTTCCGCACCACCGACGGACAGGGGCTTTATCACACGTCGGCCTGTCTGGTGGATGGCAAGATGATTGGCCAGACCTGGGCGGAAGGGCGCAACTTCGTTCTGCCATGGACTGCAACAAGGGGCTGACATGGACTTTATCTCGATTCTCTCGATCTTCGTGCTGGCCTGCTTTGTGGGCTATTACGTCGTCTGGTCGGTGACCCCGGCGCTGCATACGCCGCTGATGGCGGTAACCAATGCGATCTCCTCGGTGATCATCGTCGGCGCGCTGATTGCATCGGCCGAGGCAGCGAGCCCGGTGGCCAAATATCTCGGCCTGTTCGGGGTAGTGCTGGCGAGCATCAACATCTTTGGTGGCTTCGCGGTAACCGAGCGCATGCTCGCAATGTACAAGAAGAAGGAGAAGTAAGTGATGGACTTCTCCCTGCTTTCCGCAGCGGCATCGGCAGAAGGCGGCACGCCCGCCTGGGCGATGCTCGCCTATCTTGCCAGTGGTGTGTTCTTCATCCTCGCGCTGCGCGGGCTCTCCAGCCCGGCGACGTCGCGGAGCGGCAACCGCAATGGCATGATCGGGATGGGCATCGCGCTCGTCACGACGCTGGTCACCCACAACATCGCCAATATCGTCGAGATCGGGATTGCGCTCGCCATTGGCGGCGTGATCGGCGTGGTCGTCGCCCGCCGCATCGCCATGACGGCGATGCCCGAACTGGTCGCGGGCTTCCACAGCCTTGTCGGCCTTGCCGCCGTGGTGGTGGGCTTCGGCGCATGGCTCGATCCGCAGTCCTTCGGGATTGTCGATGCGGCAGGTCAGATCCTAGCGGTGAGCCGCGTCGAACTGGGCCTTGGCATCGCCATCGGGGCGATCACTTTCTCGGGATCGGTCATCGCGTTCCTCAAACTGTCGGGCCGGATGAGCGGTTCGCCGATCATGCTGCCCGGGCGGCATGTGATCAATCTCGGCACGCTCGCCGCGATCTTGGTGCTGATCGGGCTCTACACCGTCTCGCCGATGGGCGGCGCGGGCGAGGGCTGGATGGTGCTTGCGGTTGCGGTGCTCGCCTTCATCATCGGTTTCCTGCTGATCATCCCGATCGGCGGGGCGGACATGCCGGTCGTGGTGTCGATGCTGAACAGCTATTCCGGCTGGGCGGCAGCGGCGATGGGCTTCACGCTCGGCAACTCGGCGATGATCATCACCGGGGCGCTGGTCGGCTCCTCGGGGGCGATCCTCAGCTACATCATGTGCCGGGCGATGAACCGCAGCTTCATTTCGGTGATCGCGGGCGGCTTTGGCGCGGCTCCCGAAGCGGGCGGCGCAGGCGGGGCGCGCGAACAGCGGCCCTACAAGCAGGGCAGTGCCGAAGACGCGGCCTACATGCTCGAACAGGCTGAAAGCGTCATCATCATCCCCGGCTACGGCATGGCGGTCGCCCAGGCCCAGCACGCGCTGCGCGAAATGGGTGACAAGCTCAAGGAAAAGGGCGTGTCGGTGAAATACGCCATCCACCCCGTTGCGGGGCGGATGCCGGGGCACATGAACGTGCTGCTCGCCGAAGCCTCCGTGCCCTATGATGAAGTCTTCGAGCTTGAGGACATCAACTCCGAATTCGCCCAATGCGATGTCGCCTTCATCATCGGCGCGAACGACGTGGTGAACCCCGCGGCCAAGACCGACAAATCCAGCCCCATCTACGGGATGCCGGTGTTCGACGTCGACAAGGCCAAGCAGGTGTTCTTCATCAAGCGCTCGATGGGCGGCGTCGGCTATGCCGGAGTCGACAACGACGTGTTCTACATGAACCAGACCGTCATGCTGCTGGCCGACGCCAAGAAGATGGTCGAGGAAATCGTGAAGTCGCTCGACTGAGGCGGTTGTTCTGAATGAAGAAGCTGCTGCTCTGGATTCTCCTGATTGTCGGGCTTGCGGGCGGCGCAGTCTATTCGGGCCTCGCCAACCCGCTGGTCGAATGGCAGGTCAGGTCTGCGCTGGTCAATTCCGGCATAGGCGAAAGGCGCGCCGGCTGCATGGCGGGCCGTATGGTCGAACGGCTGACGGTCATCCAGCTGTGGAAGCTGAAGCAGGGCATGGATGCGCGCGACGGCGAACCCGAGGGCGGCTATGGCCTGGGCGAACTCGTCAAGCGCCTGCGACGGGTCGAGGATGGCGAGGCGGTCGCGGTGGTCACCACCAGTGCGGGTTTGTGCGCGATCGGGCTGGGCTGACGCGCCGCTTGCATTTGCTCCCTCCCTTGCGCCACACTGCGCAGCGGAGAGGGAGAATATCATGACCAGACTGGCTTTTGCTGCCGCGCTGCTCGCAAGCGCCGCGCCGCTCGCCGCCGAAACCCACCGCGTCGAAGCGGGCGAGGGCGCGGCTGCCAAGTTGCAGGAAGCGCTGATCCTTGCAGCACCGGGCGACGTGATCGAACTCGGCGAAGGGCGCTTCACGCTCACCGACGGGCTGAGCCTCGACGTTGACGGGGTCACGGTGCGCGGGGCGGGCATGGACAAATCCATCCTCGATTTCACCGGACAACAGGGCGCGGGCGAGGGCCTGCTGGTCACCTCCGACGACGTCACCTTGCGCGATTTCGCCGTCGAAAACCCCAAGGGTGACGGGATCAAGTCCAAGGGCGCGGACAACATCATCTACAGCGGCATCCGCGTCGCCTGGACCGGCGGGCCCAAGGAAACCAACGGGGCCTATGGCATCTACCCGGTCGAAAGCACCGGGGTGCTGGTTACGGGATCGATCGTCACGGGCGCATCGGACGCTGGCATCTATGTCGGCCAGAGCCGCGACATCACGGTGCGCGGCAACGTGGTGACCTTCAACGTCGCCGGCATCGAGATCGAGAACAGCCGCAACGCACTCGTCGAAAAGAACGTTGCGACCCGCAACACCGGCGGTCTTCTGGTGTTCGATCTCCCCGGCTTGCCGGTGATGAACGGTGGCAACGTGATCCTGCGCAACAACGCGGTCGCCGACAACGACACCCCCAATTTCGCGCCGCCGGGCAACATCGTCGCCAGCGTCCGGCGCGGCACCGGGGTGCTGGTGATGGCCAATGATGGCGTGCTGATCGAGAACAACGCCTTCGAAAACAACCCGACCGCCCATGTCATGGTGATCGCCTATACCCAGCCCTTCGAGGACGCGCGCTACAATCCCCATGCCCGCAATGTCATGGTCGGCCCCAACGCCTTCGGGCGCGGCGGGGACGATCCGCAGCTTGACGGCAAGGAAATGCTGCTTGCAGCCTTCGGCGGCGCGCTGCCGCCGGTGCTGTGGGATGGGCTCTCTGAAAGCCCGGACAACGCGCTCAAGATCGCGCCGGGGGTGACGGGGTGGACGCTCAATCTGTCGAAGGTGGGCCAGAGCCTTG
>RDXA01000204.1 GCA_004292705.1 Sphingomonadales bacterium
AGCCTTCGATTACGCCGATCCGGGCTCGGATTTCGACTTCTTGCCCGTGCCAGCGCTGAGCAGCTTCAACACCAACCGCTACGAGACGCTGGCGGCCTATGTGCAGGACCAACTGACCATCGCAGGCCGAGTGCATGTGCTCGCCTCACTGCGATATTCGCGGCTTGGGCTGACCGAATTCGTCGGCGGGACGAATGACGAGGTCTACCACGAATGGGACCCGCGCCTCGGTGTGACCTTCGATGTCACCGAAGGCGTCAGCCTGTTCGCGGGCTATGCCACCGGATCGCGCCTGTCGATCTTCTTCAACGGCACCACCAGCCCTGTGCCCGAGCGGTCGGAGAGCTGGGAAGGCGGGGTCAAGTTCGCACTCGCCGACACCGGTCTGTCGGGTACGCTGGCGGCCTTCCGGCTCGACCGCACCAATGTGCCGACCCCCGATCCGGGCACCTTCTTCACCTCGATCCAGACCGGCGCGCAGCGCAGCGAGGGGATCGAGGCGGATGTGATCTACGAACCCTCGCCGGCCTTCTCGCTGCTGGCGAGCTATGGCTACAGCGATGCTCGCGTCACCGCCGATACGGTGATCCCTGTCGGCAGCCGCTTGCCGCGCGTGCCCGACCACCGCGGGCGGATCGCGGCGCGCTATCGCTTCCTCGATGGGTCGATGGAGGGGCTTGAGCTGGGCGCAGGAGTCACCGCCGCCAGCGACAGCGTGATCGCACTGCCCAATGGCGCGGAGGTCGATGGCTATGTCGTCGCCGATGCGCAGACGAGCTACACCATCGGCGGCATCCGCATCGGCCTCAGGGTCGATAACCTGTTCGGAGCGGATTACTTCGTGCCCTACCAGTATTTCGCGCAGGACGTGGTGCGTCCGGGCAACCCGCGCTCGGCCTTTGTCACGCTCGGCTTCGGATTTTGAGAGGAGAAACGACAATGACCCTTGATAGACGCGCCCTGCTGGGCGGCATGACGGGGGCGGCGCTGCTCGCCCCCTATTTCGCACTCGAAAAGGCGATGGCGCAGACAGCGGGGAGCCACACAAACCACCCCCCTGCCGCTGGGTCACCCATGCTGCTCTACCCCGGCTTCACCGCATTGGATCTGGTCGGGCCGCATTACTTCTTTGCCTGCCTGTTCGGCGCGAAGGTGCATCTGGTTACGACGCAGTCCGACCTTGCTCCGGTTGCCTCCGACCTCGGCCTTGCGATCTCGCCCACGGTGACGCTTGACAACACCCCCGCCGATCTCGACGTGCTGTTCTTCCCGGGCGGCACGCAGGGCACGATGGACGTGATGCGCTCCGATCGGACGATGGCCTGGGTTAAGGACCATGCGTCGCGTGCCAAGCACATCACCAGCGTGTGCACGGGCTCGATGATTCTCGGCAAAGCCGGGCTCCTGAAGGGCAAGCGCGCCACCTCGCACTGGGCGACCTTCCCGGTGCTGGAAGATTTCGGCGCAATCCCAACCAACCAGCGGGTGGTGAAAGATGGCAATATCCTGACCGGCGCGGGCGTCTCCGCCGGGCTCGATTTCGCCATCGCCCTGACCGAGCAACTGCGCGGCCGCGACTATGCCGAGGCGCTGGTGCTGCAGGCCGAATACGCACCCGAGCCGCCGATTGTCGCCGGTTCCATGGCGGCTGCCTCCGCTCCAGTCGGCAACATGATGGGCCAAATGTTTGCGCCAGTTGCCGATCAGTTCCGGGCACTGGCGAAGAGCTAACTGCCTTGTCACGAGGGCCGGGCTGCGATCAATCCGCCCGGCCCATTCGACGAGGCGGGAAGTCGCCACTCAGGTCTCCACCAAGGTGCGGCGATGAGGGGGAGCCCGGCGCGATCCCGAAAGTGGCGGGGCGGCTTCTGGCGAAACCAGGCATTCAAGCTCGCGACCGGGAGTGACCGGCTCTGGGTCGATAGATTGCACAGCTTAGTGACCGCAATTGGGGAAACCGAGCCGGTTCGGTGCGGAGCAGTGAATACACCGCCGGTTCGGCTTTGCCGGCTGTCTGAAACAAATACAAATCCGATGTTCAGCCGCGTTTGCGTGCAGGTTCGTGGTTCCTGAATGCGTTCCAAAAATCGGTTTGAATGCAGCAGAAAGCTCGCCGATGCGGACGCTTTGAGCTCGAAGATAGCAATCCCATTGCAGCGCGCCGGGATCAGTTTTCAATGATGGCTATTTGGTCCCCAATCGCGAACAAAACATGGCCACGCTAACGAGACATGTTGCCGATTTGCACGGAAGATTGATCGCTCGAATGCCGCACTTTTGCGCGAAATCCGCGCGTATTCAACGCCATGACGTGATAGCCAAAGAAGCTGAATGGCTGGATCGACGCACGCAGTTTGAAACCGGCTTGACCGGCACACCCTACGCGACAGGTCGAAGTGATATCTTTATGATTTTAAAGCTGAAAACAGCAAGAAATGGATGTGGCAGCTTCTCAATCAAATCCGACTTGCCAATCGGATCCGATGAACTGGACGCCAAATCGCTGAAAAAACGTCACAAGTCGATCGAGGTTGGCTATCCGAATCTGATTGACGATTCCCAAGGTCGAATCCGAACCGGACTGTCCCAAGTTTTCCACATGCATCCAGCAAATTTGGGGTGTCGGTTGGGGGCCAATGAAATTTGAATGGCCGAAATTACGTTTTTATCTCAATGTATAAAGTCACCTTTTGGCTTCCCGCTACCCGCTCCACTTCCCCTCAGATAGCTGGAAAGCGTCAGAAAACTGCTGCGATGCAGCGTCTTTGCTGGCCACGCTTTTTAATCCCCTGCGAAATCTCCAGGAGTGCCTTCGTGGGGCGCTTGGTGCGTGGCCCAATCGTTGCCGCCGGGCAGTGAGGGGACCCGGCCGGCGGAGCTGCCGCTTTCGCTTGCTTCGCCGTGCCGCAGGCGGTGCAGGTGAACTTTGGCGATCATGTTGGCCGAGATCGGCGCCGTGACGAACAGGAAGACCGAGATCAGCAGTTCGTGGGTCGTCCACACACCTTCCACCAGTTGGAACCACAGAAACGATCCCACCAGCATTGCGCCAAGCCCCAGCGTGCTTGCCTTGGTCGGGCCATGGAGCCGCTCCATCAGCGAAGGCAGACGCACCAGGCCCCAACTGCCGACCAGTGCAAAGCCGCCGCCGAGCACGATCACGGCGCTGACCAGCCATTCGGCGAGAGACACGTCGGCGCTCATTCGATGATGTCCCCCCTGAGCAGGAATTTCGCATAGGCGACCGTTCCGACGAAGCCGACCATGGCCAAAAGCAGCGCGGCTTCGAACGCCGTGCCACTGCCAGTCGCGATCCCTGCCAGGACGATGATCCCGATCACGTTGATCACCATCGTATCGAGCGCAAGGATGCGGTCAGCCACGCCCGGCCCCTTGAACAGGCGCCACAGGTTCATCGCCAGGCCGAAGCCGAGGGCTGCAAAACCGAAGGTGAGCGCATAGGCGATCATGCAAAAATGCCCTTCAGCCGGGCCTCATACCGCGACTTGACCTTGGCGATCTCGGTTGCCGGATCGGGCGCATGGAGCGCGTGGACCAGCAGGAACTTCCCGCAAGCCGAGACATCGGTCGAAACCGTACCCGGGGTCAGGCTGATCGTCCCGGCGAACACCGTGATCACCTCGGGGCTGGTCAACTCGAGCGGAATTGTGAGCCATGCGGGCTTGAGATCACGGTTCGGCTTGAACAGGATGATCGCGGCGACCTGAAAATTGGCGACCACGATATCGCCCAGCACCACCGCGAGATAGGCGATGGCAGGCAGGAAGCGCACCCGCGGTCGTCCGGGCCACCATGGTGCGGTAAACATCGGCACCAGAACACCGACAAGCAGCCCCAGAAAGAGCGTGCCGAAGGTGAGGTCGTTGACCATCACCACCCACATCACCACCAGCAGGACGGAAAGGCCCGGATGCGGCAAGAGACGGTTCATCGCGCCGCACCCTCTGTCAGCACGGCGCGGGCGCTCTGCGCGGGGTCAAGCACCTGTGCCGCCGCCGCATTGGCATAGCCGCTCGCCCCGCCTGCCCCCGCCGACAATGCGGCAAGCAGCGCGAGAGCCAGCAGCGGTGCGGCAAAATCGGCCCGGCGCACATGGGCTGGGGGCACGTCGCTGTCGATCGACTTCCAGAACACCGCACTCCCGACCCGTGCAAAGCCGATCACGCCGATGAAAGTGGTGCCGAGAATGACGCCCCAGGCCCAGCCCCAGTCCGGCAGGGCAGCGACCGACTTGAGGATCATAAGCTTGCCGATGAAGCCGGAAAGCGGGGGGAGCCCGGTTGCGGCGATGGCCGCCGCCATGAAGATCAGTGCCGCACCGCCGCGCCCCGCGAAGGCCGGGCCGGGGCTGGCGCTGTCGCCAAAAGCCCCGCGCTGCCGCGCCGCCGCGTCTGCCACCAAGAACAGCGCAGCCGCGGCCAGTGTCGAGTGAACGAGATAGTAAAGCGCCGCGCCGAGGCTCTCTGGCGTCCAGCCTGCGACCGCGATCAGCAGAGTGCCGGTTGATCCGATCACCGCATAGGCGGCCTGTTCGGACAGGCTGCGCGCAACAAACACGCCGGAAAAGCCGATCACGGCGCTCACCATCGCGGCTGGGAGCAGAAAAGGCTCAGGCACCCAAGCTGCTGCGCCCGCGCCTTCGCCAAAAACCTGCGGCACCACCCGGATGATGGAATAGACGCCGACCTTGGTCATGATCGCAAACAGCGCCGCAACCGCCGGGGTCGAGACTGCGTAAGTGCGGGCCAGCCACAGGTGCAGCGGCGCGACCGCCGCCTTGAGCGCGAAGACACTCACCAGCAGCAGCCCGGCGATCCGCAGCAGGCCCTGATCTTCGGGCGCGACCTCGGCCACACGCTGGCCCATATCGGCCATGTTTAGCGTGCCAGTCAGCGCATAAAGCATCCCCAGCGCGATCAGGAACACGGACGAGCCAACCAGGTTGACCACCACATATTGCACCCCGGCCTTCAGCCGCGCAGACCCCTGCCCGTGCAGCATCAGCCCGTAAGACGCGATCAGCAGCACCTCGAAGAACACGAAGAGGTTGAACAGGTCACCCGTCAGAAAGGCACCGTTCAAGCCCATCAGCTGGAACTGGAACAGCGGGTGGAAGTGCCAGCCCTTGCGATCAGCGCGGGTGACGACCGCGTGCAGCAGCGCGATCAGTGCCAGACAAGCTGTCAGCACCAGCATCAGCGCCGCCAGCCGATCCGCCACCAGCACGATCCCGAACGGCGCAGGCCAGTCGCCCACGGCATAGGCGAAGATCGCACCCTCGGCGGTCTGCATCATCAGCGCCACAGCGCACAGCAGCAGCGCGAGGCACGACACCAACGAAATCGCGATACCCAGTCTGCGCCGCCGCCGCATCACCAGCAGCGCGAAAGGCGCGGCAAGGGCAACCAGCGATTGCCGATCCCGGCGCGCTCAAGCCGCTCGG
>RDXA01000205.1 GCA_004292705.1 Sphingomonadales bacterium
GCGAGCGACGATGATCTGGTGCAGATTTTCGCAAGCGAGCAGCGGCAGGCGGCGGAGTAGGGGTTCGCCGCAGCAGCCGAAAACGACAGCTTTCGGGAATGCTTGGCGGTTGAGCGGATGGCGGGACGTGGGTGGATTTGAGAAGGGCGGCTTTGCCATGCGGCGATCATGCAGATTCCCAAGTGGGGCATGAGGGTCCCCCGCCGGGACCAAGCCAGGGGCTGGAAGCATTGTGGGAATCTTTATGGTCTATCGAGTAACGCTTTGACTGTCCTCACCCGAGGAAATCACGAGAGATACTCTATGCGTCCGTCAAAATGGTTTGAGTTCTGGAACAAGCGGCGACCAGATGATGTTTCCCCTAGAATTCAGTTGGCAGAGCTCCGAGACGAAGAACAGAAGCGACTCGTAGCATTGCGATCTGCTATCAGAGCCATCCCCGGCACGGCAAAAATCGGCGACGGAACATGGGCGCTAGGGCGTGAAGTGGACCTGCCGATCCGTCTTCATGCTTTCCGGACCATTTTCGTAACATGGAGCGAGTTTGTTTACGGTGACGTTCGGTCTGATGCTCGGCGGGAAGCTCTCAACGCTCTCGCTTCAGAGCTGGTAAAGCTCGATCAAGGGTTTCCGGACTTCTATAATCGCAACATCATATCAAGCGACTATGCTGTCGCTGCTTGGCAGACCAATGCGGAGTCTGCCCGCAGGGCAGTTGCATTGGTTGAGGCTATCGGACGCCTGCAGTTTGACACCCTTCCGTTCGATTCCGGGCACGGGTATGGCGATTTCCTCGATACGGTCAGTTTCTCCGGCCCCAGCGGCAGAGATGACCGCACACGTTGGCGGGCCGCACAACGCGCCGCAATCGGGGCAGATTGCACCATTCTTACGCAAAATGAGATGACACTGCAGGAGCTTGCTTTGGCACCCTTATGGCCCGACTCGTCCAGTGCAGCGCTCGAAACCAATCTGACAATGGGCTTGAGCACGAAGAACATGCGCGAGTTGGGTGTGAATATCGAGAAATGGGTGCGTGAGCGCAAGGATGGTTCGCTTATCCTCAATCAGCCCATCGACAAAGCGCGGGAGCGAGTTGTGCGCATCGCGAACCTGCCGCAGTCATTCTGGGAACGTCGCTCTCCAGCCGAAACGCTTCATGCTTTCGATTATTGCCTATACGGCGGCCTTCAGAATTCACACTGGGGCAGAGTGACATAGTTCCAGCAAAGCGGCCGCTTAGGGGTCGCTTCCCGAATGTCCGCTTTTGGCAGAAGCGAGGCTGAAGCCGCCATTCACTTGACCGTCGCCCGGGACTTGATCCGGGGTTTGGCTTTTCGTCTTCGCCCGATCGGCAACGTAGGTAGCCAAGCCCCGTGCCGCGCACGGGGTGACGAGCGGGGCACGGGTGGGATCGTTTTCCTACTCCCGCGCCGTCCGCTATTTCCGCCCCCGGATCTTTTTACCCCGGCTCTTTTTACATCGTGATCGGCGCGGCATCGGGGCCGCATGTATGCGGAGCGGGGTGCGTTTTCTCTCGCGGACAATGTGTTCGTCCGCTCAGGGAATTCGGAGCAAGTCTCTGCGATTCAAGAAGAATAGGGCGCGTTGGGAAAGTGACATGGTGTCACCTTTGTCACCATGCCTACAAACGAGACGGTAGAGCCGTCACACGCCCACCCCCAACCCCGATACCCGCATCGGCGAAGGCCGGGGCGGGTATCGGGTTCAGGGGTGGGGCCGGGTCACATCACCCGAACGCCGGGCGGTAATTCGTCTCGCCCCATTCCTGCTTCCTCGTCCATTCGCCCATGGTTTGCAGCTTGCCCTCCAACTCGGGAAAGCGTTCGTAGACGTGGTCCATGTCGACCGCGAAGGGCTTGGTCGGGGCGTCGTTGTTGTATTCGTAGAACGCCTGGATGCCCTTGGCGAAATCGTCGCGAATTTCGGGCGGCATGGTGTCGCCTGCGGCTTCGACCAGATAGCGGCCGAATTCTTCCGGGGTGCAGGGATCATACTTGATCTCGCGGCCCAGCGCTTCCGAAAGGCACTGCGTCACCTGCTTGCCGACGAGCCGCTCCGGACCGCCGATGTTGAGCCAGGCGCCTTCCATGTCGGGCCGCTCAAGGCTCGCCAGCATGAAGCGGGCGACGTCATCAAGGCAGATCCAGTTGGCTTCGAGATTGGGGTTGTGGGGGTACACATAGCGGCCTTCGCCAATGATGAAGGGGCGCGCCCAGTTGGTCAGGAGGTTGTCCATGAACAGCACAGAACCGAACACCGTCCCCGGCGCGCCGCTGCGCCACAGGGCGTTGATGCCGCGCGTGTTCTCGCCGTAGGTGAAGGGATCGCCGGGCTTGTCGGGGATCCAGCTCGAGGTGTTCCAGACCACGCGCTTGACCCCGATATGGGCGGCGACCTTGCCGACTTCGCCGATCAGGTAGGCGCGGTCAGCGCGGGCTTGCAGCGGGTGGGTGTAGAAGATGTAGTCCGAGCCTTCGAGCGCCGCAGCAAAGGTCGCGGTGTCGTAAAGGTCCATCGGCCGCACCTCGACCCGCTCCACCCCCTCGATCGGTGCGCCCTCCAGCGCATCCGGGCGGCGCGAGATCGCGCGCACGTCATACCCCGCGGCGAGCGCCTGACGCACCTGCGCCAGCCCCTGCCGTCCGCTTGCACCGATAACCGTGATGAGTGCCATTTCGTGTCTCTCCCTCTCTCCTGTGGCACGAAACTAGGAAGCCCCCGCCCCCCACGCACCGCGCCAAAGTGATAGCCATGGGCTTTGCAGCCCTAGCGAAAAGGCGGGGTTGCCGTAGCGGCGCACGGGCCAGACAACCGCGCCTATGGAGAACCGTTTCTGGCGCATCGCGCGCCGCCCCGAAGGTATCGACTTTGCCAGCGCGCTGGCGCTGGAGGCAGCCCCGCTTGCGCCTTTGGCCGAGGGCGAAATCCGCATCCGCAATTCGCACCTTTCGATGGACGCGGGCACCCGGATGTGGCTGACCGACCGCGAGGACGGCTACCAGCCGCCGCTCCCGCTCGGCATTGCGATGACGGGGCTGGTGCTGGGCGAAGTGATCGAGAGCCATGCCGAGGGCTTCGCGCCGGGCGATCTGGTGCGCGCCTTCGGGCAGTGGGCGGATATCAGCACGGTCGATGCGGTGATGTCGGGCGCGCTGCTGCTCGATCCCTCGGTGGCAGACCGGCGCGCATGGTTCGGCCCGCTCGGCATGAACGGGTGGACCGCGCTGTGGGGCGTGGAGCAGACCGGCGCGGCCAGGCCCGGCGAAAAGGTGCTGGTCTCTGCCGCTGCGGGCGCGACCGGCATCCTCGCAGTGCAGATCGCCCGGCTGCTCGGCTGCGAGGCATGGGGCATCGCGGGCGGCGGAGCCAAATGCGCCTACCTTCGGCAAGAGCTCGGGATTGCGGGCGCGATCGATTACAAGGCCGGAAACGTGGGCGCGCAGCTGGACGCGGCCGGCGGCTTCGACGTCTATTTCGACAATGTCGGCGGGCCGCTGCTCGATCAGGTGCTCACCCGCATGAACCACTATGGCCGCGTGGCGGTGTGCGGCCTGCTGGCGGATTACACCTCGGGCACCCGCACCGCCCCGCGCGCCTTTGATCAGGTGCTGATGCGGCGGCTGCGGATCGAAGGCTTCTTCTCGCCCGATTTCATGCACCACGGCCCCGCCCTGACCGAACGCCTGCGGGCATGGACCGAAGCGGGCGATCTGGTGATGCCTTATGACGTCACCCGCGGCCTTGAACACACCCTCACCGCCTATGCCAAGCTGTTCACCGGAGCGAACATCGGCAAGGTGATCGTGGAGCTTGATGCATGATCGGAACCCTCGAAGACCGTGAAGCCATCCGGGACATTCTCGCCGCCTATGCCCATGCGATCGACCGGCGGCGCTGGCCGATGATGGAGCACTTGTTCCACCCCGATGCCACCTTCAAGTTCGGGCTGGTCGAAGGCGACTGGCGCGGCTTTGTGGAACAGGCCCGCGCGATCATCGATCCCTGCCTTGCGACCCAGCACCAGCTCGGCCAGACGATCTTCGGGTTCGAGAGCGCCAATCTCTGCCACACCGAAACCTACATGACCGCGATGCACACCATTCCGCCCGGCTACCCGATGACGGCGGCCTTCCCCGACAAGGGGATGATCTATTCCGGGATCGTCGCAGGCCGCTATGTTGACCGCTTCGAGAAGCGTGGGGGCGAGTGGCGCATCGCCCAGCGCACCGGCCTTTACGACTGGCGCGAATTCCGGGTGGTGGAGGGTGTGGACCTTTCGGCGGTGCCTGAAGGCGCGGCGGGCTATCACGACGACCGCGATCCCTCGACCGCGGCCGTGCGGCAGTGGCTCGGCTAGGTCACCGACTCATAAAGCGCATCCAGATTTTTGAGGCGGCGAGTTTGACGAGGCCGAGGTAGTTGTCTGCGTGTTTTTCGAAGCGGGTAGCGAT
>RDXA01000092.1 GCA_004292705.1 Sphingomonadales bacterium
GGGTGCGCAGACGCAGCGCAGCATCGTCAACTTTCCGATTGGCGGCGAAAAGATGCCCCCTGCCTTGGTGCGTGCACTCGGCGTGCAGAAGCTTTCGGCTGCCAAGGCCAACATGAAGCTGGGCGTGCTCGATGCCACGCTGGGCGAGGCGATCGTCCAGGCCGCGCGCGAGGTGATCGACGGGACGCTCGCCGACCAGTTCCCGCTGGTGGTGTGGCAGACCGGCAGCGGCACCCAGTCGAACATGAACGCCAACGAGGTGATCGCGAGCCGCGCCAACGAAATCCTCACCGGCAAGAAGGGCGGCAAGTCGCCCGTCCACCCGAACGACCACTGCAACATGGGGCAGTCATCCAACGACACCTTCCCCACCGCCATGCACATCGCCGCCGCAGTCGAGGCGATGGATCACCTGATCCCGGCGCTGAAAAGGCTGCATGGCGCACTTGATGGCAAGGCCAAGGAGTTTGCCGACATCGTCAAGATCGGCCGCACCCACTTGCAGGATGCGACCCCGATGACGCTGGGGCAGGAGTTCTCCGGCTACGCCAAGCAGATCGAATATGGCATCGCCCGTGTGGAAGCCGCGCTGCCCCGGGTGTTGGAGCTGGCGCAGGGCGGGACTGCCGTGGGCACGGGGATCAACGCCAAGGTCGGCTTCGACACGGCCTTCGCCGCCGAAGTCGCCGCCGAAACCGGCCACGCCTTCGTCACCGCGCCCAACAAGTTCGAAGCCCTCGCCGCGCATGACGCGATGGTGGAGATTTCGGGTGCGCTGAACGTGCTTGCGGTCAGCCTGATGAAGATCGCCAACGATATCCGCCTGCTCGGCTCGGGCCCGCGCTCGGGCCTCGGCGAACTCAGCCTGCCCGCCAACGAACCGGGTTCCTCGATCATGCCGGGCAAGGTCAACCCGACCCAGTGCGAAGCGATGACCATGGTGTGCGCGCAGGTAATGGGCAACCACATGACGGTGACGGTCGCCGGATCACACGGGCACCTTGAGCTCAACGTGTTCAAGCCCGTCATCATCTACAACGTGCTGCAATCGATGAAGCTGATCGGCGATGCGAGCCACGCCTTCACCGACAATTGCGTCGTC
>RDXA01000276.1 GCA_004292705.1 Sphingomonadales bacterium
CACGCCCTGTCGATGCCGCACGATCCGGCCGAACTGCGGTCCTCGACGCTGGAGCTGGTGGCGACGCTGGTCGCCTGCGGGCTCGATCCCGACAAGGCGATCCTGTTCAATCAGGCGCAGGTGCCCCAGCATCCCGAGCTGCAATGGCTGCTCAACGGCACCGCGCGAATGGGCTGGCTCAACCGCATGACCCAGTGGAAGGACAAGGCCGGCAAGAACCGCGAGGGCCAGTCGGTCGCGCTGTTCACCTACCCCGTGCTCCAGGCCGCAGATGTGCTGCTCTATCAGGCGACCCATGTTCCGGTGGGCGAGGATCAGAAACAGCACCTGGAGCTGGCTCGAGACATCGCGCAGAAGTTCAACAATGATTTCGGGACGGAAGATGCACCGATCTTCACGCTGCCCGATCCGATCATCCCGGCTGAAGCAGCACGCATCATGTCCCTGCGCGATGGCAGCGCCAAGATGTCGAAGTCCGATCCCAGCGACATGAGCCGCATCAACCTCTCGGACGATGCGGACGCCATGGCGCAGAAGATCAAGAAGGCAAAGACCGATCCCGAGCCGCTCCCCTCGGAAGAAGCAGGGCTCGCAGAGCGCCCCGAGGCGCGCAATCTCGTTGGCATCTACGCAGCGCTTGCCGGGCAATCGGTCACCGAGGTGCTGGGCACGTTCGGCGGACAAGGTTTCGGCACCTTCAAGCCTGCGCTGGCCGATTTGCTGGTCGCCAGTCTCAGTCCGATCCGCGATCGCTTCGTCGCGCTGAAGGACGATCACGAGACCCTCGATGCGATCCTCGCAAGGGGTGCGGCCAAGGCCCGCGAGCGCGCCACCCCGACATTGACCGCCGCCTACGGCGCACTCGGGCTGGTGCGACACTAACCACCCGGTCTGCGACTAGCCACTACGGCATATTCAATTGCCGTTCATTCGTACGAGATATGATATCGTGCAAACGGGCCATTGCCGTCATTGCAATGGTCACCACACAAAGGTTGTGCCATGTTTCCCGTTATGAGTTCGATCAAGTCCCTGACCCGTCTGGCTCTGCCGGTGGCCCTCGCCCTTACGGTTGCGGCCTGCGCCACCCCATTCAAG
>RDXA01000281.1 GCA_004292705.1 Sphingomonadales bacterium
TCCATGACCGCCCCCTTTTCCTGGATCCGGCCCGAACCGTGGGGCATCCATATCGGCCCCGCCGATGCCTGGGTCGATCCCGCGCGCGCAGTGCCGCGGGCGCTCGTCACCCACGGCCATGCCGATCATGCGCGCGGCGGGCATGGGACGGCCCTGGTCACCCCCGCGACGCTCGCCATCATGGAACTCCGCTATCAGACGCGCGAGGGCGCTTCCCCAGTCGCATATGGCGAGACCGTCAGCATCGGCGGCGGCGTCAGCGCGACCTTCCTGCCCGCAGGCCACGTGCTTGGATCGGCACAGATCCTGCTGGAACACGCAGGCGAGCGCGTCATCATCACCGGCGACTACAAACGCGCCCCCGATCCCACCTGTGCGCCGTTCCAAGTCACCCCCTGCGATATCTTCATCACCGAGGCGACCTTCGGCCTGCCCGTCTTCACCCATCCGCCCATCGCGGAGGAGATCGGCAAGCTCCTCACCGCCCGCGCTGAAAACCCGGATAGCTGCATCCTCGTCGGCGCCTATGCGCTGGGCAAAGCGCAGCGGGTGATCGCGGAGCTGCGCGCAGGCGGCCACACCGACACGATTTGGCTCCACGGGGCAATGGAGGCGATGTGCCGGCTTTACGAGGAACACGGCGTGGCGCTGGGCGATCTGAGGCTGGTGAGCGATGCACCGTCGAAGGACGCGATGCGCGGGGCCATCATCATCGCCCCGCCCGCTGCCCTCAATGATCGGTGGAGCCGCCGCCTGCCCGACCCTATCACCGCCATGGCCAGCGGGTGGATGCGGGTGCGAGCCCGCGCCCGCCAGCGCGGGGTCGAGCTGCCGCTTGTCATCTCGGATCATGCCGACTGGAACGAACTCACCCGCACCATTGGGGAAGTGAACCCGCACGAAACCTGGATCACCCACGGCCGCGAGGAGGCGCTGCTGCGCTGGTGCGAACTCAACCAGCGCCGCGCCCGGGCGCTGGCGCTGGTTGGATATGAGGACGAGGATGATTGAACCCCTCGTCCCCACCCGAACCGACTTACTTGATCGCCGTCAGATCGGCCTCGATCTTGGCGAGCAACTCATCAGTGATCAGCCCCTGGGAAAAGGGCGCGAGAGTCTTGAGGCTCAGCGCCTTGAACTGGTCATAGGCCGGATGCTGGTCGATGCCGGGAAGGTGCTTGGACACCACCCCCTTGGCGCGCTCGTCGGCCATCAGGGCTTCGATCGGGGTATCGATCGAGAACAGGGCGGCGGGAGCGGGCGCGGGCGTATCGGTCTGAGCGAGTGCGACAGCGGGCATCGTGAGAGGAGCAAGGGCGAGACCGAGAGCAGCAACAGGCGAGAATTTCATGCAGGCGGTTCCTTGTTGACGGCGCGCGTCAACCGCGCGGCGGGGACGCTATCTAACGCATCTGCATGTCGGTGCAATGAACCGATTGGGGCGAATTGATGGAGGAATTTGCCACACTGCTCGACGCATTGGTCTATACCACCAGCCGCAACCGCAAGCTGGCGCTGATCGCAGCATACCTGCGCCACGCGCCCGACCCGGACCGCGGCTGGGCGCTTGCCGCCCTGACCGACGGTCTCGACTTTCCGGCGGTGAAATCCTCGACGGTGCGCAATCTGATGACGGATCGGGTTGATCCCGTTCTATGGGCGCTGAGCCGTGATTTCGTCGGCGACACGGCAGAGACCGCAAGCCTGCTGTGGCCCGAGCCGGAGGACGCTGCACCGCAGCAACCGCTATCCTTGACCGAGGTAGTTGAACGGCTCGGTGTGCTCACCCGCGCAACGGCCGCGCGGGAGCTTCACACCCTGTTCGACCGGATCGACGCGAAGGGCCGCTATGCTTTGATCAAGCTCGCCACAGGGGGGATGCGGGTCGGTATATCGGCACGGCTTGCGAAGACCGCCTTTTCCATGGCCTTCAATGTCGCGGTCGAGGAGGTCGAGGAATACTGGCACGCCCTGGCCCCCCCTTATGCCGAACTGTTCCGCTGGGCCGCCCACGGCGGCCCCGCCCCCGACCTCGCACACACCCCGCGCTTCCGGCCCTTCATGCTCGCCCATCCGCTCGAGGACAGCGAAATCGACCTCAAGGATTACGCCGCCGAGTGGAAGTGGGACGGGATCCGGGTGCAATTGGTCCGCACCGGCGGGGAGACCCGGCTCTACTCACGCTCAGGCGATGATATCTCCGCGACCTTCCCCGAAATGCTCGATGTGCTTCCGATGGACGCGGTGCTCGATGGCGAATTGCTGGTGCGCGGATCGTCCCAGGGCGGAGAGGCCGGGGGCGCGGCAAGCTTCAATGCGCTGCAGCAGCGGCTCGGGCGCAAGACCGTCTCGGGGAAAATGCTGAAAGAGTTTCCCGCCTTCGTGCGACTCTATGATGTACTGCTGCTGGAGGGCACCGACTGGCGCGAGCATCCGTGGAAGTCGCGCCGCGCAACTCTTGAGGCGCTGATGCCGCACCTGCCTGCCAGCCACTTCGATCTGTCCGCTTTGGTCGAGGCGGAGGATTTTGCCGCACTGGCCCGCATCCGCGACACCGCCCGCGACGAGGCCATCGAAGGCCTGATGCTCAAGCACCGCGAAAGCCCTTATGTGGCGGGTCGCAAGGCGGCGCTATGGTACAAGTGGAAGCGCGATCCGCTGCTGATCGACTGCGTGGTGATGTATGCCCAGCGCGGCAGCGGCAAGCGGTCGAGCTTCCATTCGGACTTCACCTTCGGCTGCTGGGACGGCGATCCTGATGCGGGGGCAGAGCTGTTGCCGGTGGGCAAGGCATATACCGGCTTCACCGATGCCGAGCTGAAGCAGCTCGACAAGTTCGTTCGCCAAAACACGATCAAAAAGTTCGGCCCGGTGCGCGAGGTCAGGCGCGAACTGGTGTTCGAGGTCGCCTTCGACAGCGTCCACAACTCCAAACGCCACAAGAGCGGCCTTGCGATGCGCTTCCCCCGCATCCACCGCATCCGCTGGGACAAGCCCGCACACGAGGCGGACCGGATCCAGGGATTGCGGGCGTTGATAAAGGACTGATCCCGGCCTACCTCACCCGCACCAAAGGGAGAGAAGCCAATGTCCTACGCCACCGCCGCTCTGGCGACTTACACCAACATGCTCGGCACGCTCGACAACCTCGTCGCAAAGGCCAGCGCCCACCCCAAGGGCGAGGCGCTGCTGCAAGCGCGGCTGGCGGAGGACATGTTTCCGCTTCACACCCAGATCCGCTTCACTCTCGATCAGGTGGCCACTGCGCTGAAGCGGCTCGGCAATCCGGGTCTGGCAACAGACGAGAGCGATATCACGAGCTTTGCCGATGCCCGTGAGCGCATCGCCGCCACGAAGGCGGTGATCGCCGCCACCGATCCCGGCACCTGGCCCGCAAGCAGTGACACCGTGGAGTTCACCCTTCCCAACGGCATGAGTTTCGCAATGCAAGCGCATGAATATTGCCGCGACTGGGCAACCCCGCAGTTCTATTTCCACCTGATGGCAGCCTATGCGATCCTGCGGGCCGAAGGGCTGGCGATCGGCAAGATCGACTATGTCGGCCACATGATGAAATATCTGCGCCAACCTGCCGCCTGACCAGAAGGCTGTACGAGATGCACCGCTACGATCCCGCCCGCCAACGCCTCGCGCTCGGCCTGGCCGGGCTGGCGGGGCTGGTGGATGCGACCGGCTTTGTGGTCGCAGGCGGGTATTTCACCTCGTTTATGTCGGGCAACACCACGCGGATGGGGGTGGAGCTGGTCGAACGGCCCGCCTTGGCACTCGCCCCGTTGGGGCTGATCGGGTGCTTTCTGGCCGGTGTGATCGCAGGCGCGATGGTCGGGCGCAGGATGCGCGGACGGCACAAGCCGGTGCTGCTCGGGCTGGTCGCGGCGCTGCTCGGGGCAGGCACGGGGCTGCTCGCCACAGGTTTCCCCGTCCCCTTTCTCGGCGCATCGGCAATGGCGATGGGCCTCGCCAACAACATATTCGCGCGCGATGGCGAGGTGACGGTGGGCGTCACCTACATGACCGGAGCATTGGTACGCTTCGGGCAGGGCGTGGCGGCACGGATGGTGGGCGAGCCGCTACCCTCGACCCGTGGTTACGGCATCTTGTGGAGCGCGCTGGCGCTGGGCGCAGCCACGGGCGGCGCGCTGTGCCTTGCCGCTCCCCTGTGGGCCGCAAGCCTCGCCGCCCTTGCCGCGCTGGCCCTGCTGGCCTTCGCCCGAAAGCTTTAGAGCTCTACCCGCAGCACCTTCGCCCGCGAAGTTGCGCCGCGCAACAACGTCACCCGCGAGGGCGCCAGCCCGAGCGCCCGCGCCACTTTGGCGATGGTATTGGGGTGCGACCCAGCAAAGGCCACCTCAGGCACGGCGGCCAGCGAAAACCGCCGAACGCCCAGCGCTTTGGCATCGGCCAGCGCGGCAT
>RDXA01000277.1 GCA_004292705.1 Sphingomonadales bacterium
GATGTCGACGTGGTCGGCGCGTCTTCCCTCGCGGCGGGACACAAGACCCTGATCCCCGAACTGATCCGGCTCCTGCGCGAAGCGGGTCGCGGCGACATCAAGGTCACCGCGGGCGGCGTGATCCCCCCGCAGGATTACGACTACCTGCGCGAGGCAGGGGTGCAGGGGATCTACGGGCCGGGCTCCAACGTGGTGGAGTGCGCGGCGGATATTCTGGTGCTGCTTGGGCACAACATGCCGCCCTTGGGCGAGGGGCTGGACGAGGCGGCGGAGTAGCCATGCCGACAGTGATGCGGATCGGCGCGTTTCGGTTTTACTTCTACAGCCACGAACCGAACGAGCCGCGGCATATCCACATCGACCGGGGCGAGGCGTCAATCAAGGTCTGGCTCGGCAGCCTCGAAGTGGCGCGGAGCCGGGGCTTTCGCGCGCACGAGATCAATGGCATTGTGGCGATGGTTGCCGAACACCAGACGGCGCTGACGGAGGCATGGCATGAATATTTCGGCTAAGGTGACCGACGAGCGCGTGCTCGACGTGCGCTTCGATGACGCCAGCCTGATCGTTGATCTGATGGACGGGCGCACGATTTCCGCGCCGCTGGCATGGTATCCGCGCCTGCTCCACGCGACGCCGGAGCAGAGGGCGCATTGGGAGACGGCTGGTGCGGGCTATGGCATCCACTGGCCGGAGATTGACGAGGACCTCAGCACCGAAGGCTTGCTCCGCGGGGCGCCTGCGCCGAGGGCGGCGTAAGTTCTGAACGTGACAGGTCGGGCGGTCATATTTGGCGTGATTGGCATGATCGCGCTCGCCGCGCTCATATTCTGGAACGGGGCCTTCATGCACGGCGACCCCGTTGAACCTTCAACAGAATCAGAAAGAATTGAATGACCCACCCCCGCACCGACTGGAGCCGCCCCGAGATCGCGGCCCTCTTCGACCTCCCCTTCACCGAGCTGCTGTTTCAGGCCGCCAGCGTCCACCGTGCATACCACCCGCCCACGGAGGTCCAGCTCTGCACCCTGCTCAGCATCAAGACCGGCGGGTGCCCCGAGGATTGCGGCTATTGCTCGCAGTCGGTGCACGCCGACAG
>RDXA01000282.1 GCA_004292705.1 Sphingomonadales bacterium
CTGTATCAACACGAGCAAAGTAATCGGACACATTGAGATATTCCAGCCGCCCCGTGCTCGGCAAAAAACCCTTCGCCGGGTCTTCTGCATACAACCGCGCTTCGATGGCGTGGCCGTTGATCTTGAGGTCTTCCTGCTTGAGCGGGATCGGCTCCCCGCTCGCCACGCGCAACTGCCATTCGACCAGATCGACTCCGGTGATCTCCTCGGTGACGGGGTGCTCCACCTGAAGGCGGGTGTTCATCTCCATGAAGAAAATGCGGTCGGCGCGCAGGCCGTCCGAGGCATCGGCAATGAATTCGATCGTGCCTGCACCCTCGTAATCGACCGCCTTGGCCGCGCGCACGGCGGCAGCGCAGATCGCCTCGCGGGTGGCGGGGTCCATGCCGGGGGCGGGGGCTTCCTCGATCACCTTCTGGTGGCGGCGCTGTAAGGAACAGTCGCGCTCGAACAGGTGGACTACCTTGCCGTGGGCATCGCCGAACACCTGCACCTCGATATGGCGGGGCGAGGTGATCCACTTTTCGAGCAAGACCTCGTCATTGCCGAAGCTCGCCTTGGCCTCGCGGCGGCAGGATTCCAGCGCGGCGGCGAAATCGGCGGGGGTATCGACCTTGCGCATCCCCTTGCCGCCGCCGCCCGCGACCGCCTTGATCAGCACGGGGTAGCCGATGGCCTCGGCCTCGGCAGTGAGGCGTTCCAGCGATTGATCCGCGCCGAGATAGCCGGGTGTCACCGGCACGCCCGCCTCTATCATCCGCGCCTTGGCCGCGTCCTTCAGCCCCATGGCGCGGATGCTCGCAGGCTTGGGGCCGACCCAGATCAGCCCCGCGTCCAGCACCGCCTGCGCGAAGTCGGCGTTCTCGGAGAGGAACCCGTAACCCGGATGGATCGCATCCGCCCCGGTCTGCTTGGCAGCCGCGATGATCTTTGCGCCCACCAGATAGCTTTCGGCAGCGGGCGAGGGGCCGATATGCACGGCCTCGTCGGCGCTGCGCACATGCAGCGCCTTGGCATCGGCATCGGAATAGACCGCGACGTTGGCGATCCCCATCGCCCGCGCGGTGCGCATGATCCGGCAGGCGATTTCGCCGCGATTGGCGATCAGGAGCTTGGCGATCATTGCGCAGGTGCCTCCGGCGCGCCGATCCGTTCGCAATCGCTGGGCGGCTCCATCGTGAAGCTGGTGTTGCCCAACTTCCAGCCGCCCTCGGTTTTCTCGAACATCAGGGTGTTCGTCCCGCAATGGGTGGTCTGACCATCTGCGAGGAAACGGTAGGGCCCTGATACCAGCGCGGTGTCACCAAGCAGGAAAACGGACCGGTAGATCATGTGTTCGTCCAAACCCGGCGGAGACTTGGTCCAGTTTTCGAGATGCTTGGCGACCGGGATGATCGTCTCTCTCGGCTGGGAGGGGTCCATGCGGTTGGTGACGATGATGGTGCGATCCGCGATCATCTGGCGGGCCAGTGCGGTCTTGTCGTCGCTACGCAGGGCCACGAAGAATGCGTCGGCGGCGGCAATCACCTCCACGACCGGTTGGGCGCTGCGTTCGGGCGCGGTCTGGGCGGCAAGCGGCGCGGTGGTGAGCAGGGCGGCGGTGATGGCGAGAATGGCTTTCATGCCGGCGGGATTAGCCCCGCCCCCCGTTCGTGTCGAGCGTAGTCGAGACACCTCGAAAAGCCTCTCGACGACGCTCGAGGCGAACGGAGGCGGGGTCAATGAGGCCGGTAATCCGCGATCCCCCAGTCGATTCCGCCCGCAGGCATCTTCTCCCGGTTGATCACCGCCGAAAGGAACGCGCGCACGCCGTAGAGCGCCTTTTCGCTGCGGGGGACATAGGTGCGGCTGGCCCATGCCTCCGGGCCGCGCGCCCTGACCTTGCGCCCGATCGCGCCGTAAATCCGCGCCGCCGATAGCACCGCCCAGCGGCTGCGGAAGGGGAGCTTGGCCGCGCCCACGCGCGCTGCCGCTTCGTGTTTCTCAACCAGCGCCACCAGTCGCGCGGCCATCTCGGCGAGTTCCTTGCGGTGGTGCGGTTTGGTGTGCTGGCCGGGCTCGATATCCTGTTCGACCAGCCAGATTTCGGGCAAATAGCAGCGCCCCGCCGCGTCATCCTCGACAATATCGCGGGCGATGTTCGACAGCTGGAAGGCGAGGCCCAGATCATTCGCGCGGTCGAGCGTTTCCTGGTCCTTGGGATCGACCCCCATCACCACCGCCATCATCACGCCGACCGCGCCCGCCACATGATAGCAATAGCGCAGCATGTCGGCCTCGGTGCGCGGGCGCCAGTCTTCGGCGTCCAATTGGAAGCCTTCGATCACGTCCTCTGCCATCTGCGGGGTCAGTCCCACCTCAGCCGCCACCACGCCGAGCGCGTCGAAGGCCGGATCGCCCGTTGGTTTGCCCTCGAAGGCAAGCGCAGTGAGCTTGCGGATCAGCGCGAGCCGGTCCGCCAGATCGGACTGGTCTCCCAGCTCCCCGCCCATGTCCTGATTATCGGCAATGTCGTCAGCCCGGCGGCACCAGGCATAGAGCAGCCATGCCCGCTCGCGCGTCGCATTGTCGAACAGCTGCGAGGCGGCGGAAAAGCTCTGCGATCCGCGCTTGATCGACAGCCGCGCATGTTCGACCAGCGCGGCGCGGGTGGCGGCGTCGACCGGCATGGCGAGCCTTACAGCTCCTCGGCCTTCATGCGGAAGATCGGGGTGTGGGGCTGGTAGGCCGCCATCCTGGCGAGCAGTTCAGGGCAGGTGTCGGCGGCAATCAGGATATTCTGGTGCGCAGGCCGCACAAAACCGACTTTGGCCATCTTGGCGTTGAAGGCGAGCAGGTGATCGTAGAAGCCGAAAGCATTGAGCAGGCCGACGGGCTTGGAGTGATAACCCAGCTGCGACCAGCTCATCGCCTCCCACAGCTCGTCCATCGTGCCGACCCCGCCGGGGATGGTGACGAAGCCGTCCGACAGGTCGGTGAAACGCTGCTTGCGCTCGTGCATGCCGCTGACGGTGACGAGTTCGTCGCAATCATGGTTGGCGACTTCGGCTTTGACGAGGTGTTCGGGGATGATGCCGATCACCTCGCCGCCAGTGTCCTTCGCGCCCTTGGCCACCGCGCCCATCAGGCCAAGCTTGCCCCCGCCATAGACCAGCCCGATGCCGCGCTGCGCCAGTTCCGCGCCGACATCATAGGCAAGCTGGATATAGCGCGGATCCTCCGGCGAGGCAGAACCGCAATAGACGGCGAGACGTTTCATTCAGGGGCTTTCATCGACCAATCGGGGCCGCACGCATGCTTGAACAGGGGGGCGACGCGCGCTTCGTTTTGCCGGTAGACGGGTGTGAACGGCGTTGAAAGGGTCTCTTTCTGGCTAAGCCTGATGCCGGTGCCTTCTTGAGCTGCACTGGTGCGACTGACTTCCAAACCCGACATGGCGTTTGCTTGGCAGTCGATCGCTATGCGGAAGTCCACGGTGACCGCCGTTTCGGGCTGTTCTCCGCGCAGATATCGCACCAGCACGACAGGATACGCCTTGCCATCAACATCGCCGGTGCCGCGATAGGCGACGTCAAGATAAGTCGGGACACCCAACGCGTTCGCGACTTCGATCCACTCGTGTTGGTGCGCGTCGCGGACGAGCGCGGATGCATCCCCGACCGGGGCCAATGCTGCGGTCAGGTATGCAAAAGTCTCACCGATCATGCGGGCGCTTTGACAGCCAGATCCTCCAGCATCAGGCCAGCCGTCGCCTTGGCGCTGCCGACCACGCCGGGGATGCCCGCGCCCGGATGGGTGCCTGCGCCGACCAGATAGTAGTTGTCGATCACGTCGTCGCGGTTGTGGCCGCGCAGGTAGGCGCTCTGCCACAGCACCGGTTCAAGGCTGAAGGCGCTGCCCATATGGGCGTTGAGGTCCTGCTTGAAGTCCTTGGGCGCATAGCTGAACTTGGTGACGATGCGGCTGTGGATGTCGGGGATCAGGCGGCGGCCCAGCTCGTCGAGGATCATCTTTTCCAGCTTTGGCCCGACATCATCCCAGTCGATCGGCATCTTGCCCATATGGCTGACGGGCACGAGCGCGTAGAACGTGCTCTTGCCCTCGGGTGCCATGCTCGGATCGGTCACGGTCGGGTGGTGGAGATAGATCGCGAAATCTTCCGGCACCACGCCGTTCTTGTAGATGTCGTCGAGCAGTCCCTTGTAGCGCTTGGCGAACAGGATCATGTGGTGCGGGATGCCGGGCCAGGTGCCCTCCAGCCCGAAATGCACCACGAAGAGGCTGGGCGAGAAGCTCTTGCGGTTCAGCGACTTGGCCATCTGCTTGCCGCGCTCGCTGCCCGACAGCAGATCCTTGTAGGAGTGCATGATGTCCGCGTTTGAG
>RDXA01000283.1 GCA_004292705.1 Sphingomonadales bacterium
GCCGGAAGGCGACGGGCAGTCGGCCTCGACGGTGATACCGTCCTGATGTTCCGCACGCCTCCGGCGTGCGAAATCCTCGCTCTTGCGACCTAAAGGTCGCGTCGCTGCGGGCGGCCAGTCGGCCTTGCGGTCGCTGCGCACCGTCATTGATTTGACCCTCAGGCGCCGGGTGCGCCGCAGCTAGGTTGATGGCTAATCCCCGCCCGCGCCGTCAGTCACCCGGCTCACCAGCAACTTGTCGATCCGGCGGCCGTCCATGTCGACCACTTCGAAGCGCCAGCCCTGATCGCTGAAGTGCTCGCCTTCTCCGGGCAGCTTCTTCATGACCGACAACGCATAGCCCGCAGCTGTGCCGAATTCGCGGTCCTCGCCATACTCCAAGCCCAAGCGGTCAGCCAATGCATCGGCCGAGAGCGAGCCTGACACGAGGAGCGAACCGTCTTCCCGTTCAACCACGGAGGGGAGGTCACCGTCATCGCTATCGCTGGCGAAGTTGCCGACAATGGCGGTGAGCAGATCAACGGGCGTAACGATTCCCTCAAAATGGCCATACTCATCGTGGACCACGGCCATTGCCACTTCCGCCGATTGCAGCACCCGCAATGCATCCATCGCGTCAAGCTGATCGGGCACGACCTCGACCTTGCGCATCATCGCCCGGATCGACACCGGCTGCCCCGCCACCAGCTCAGCGAGGACGTCGCGCACCTTGACCACGCCAAGGATCGTATCGGGCGAACCTGCAGCCACGGGCAGCAGCGAATGCGAGCTGTCCTCGATCGTTTCGCGGATTTCGGCGACGTCGGCATCGGCCTCGATCCAGTCGATATCCGTGCGCGGGGTCATCATCTCGCGCACCGGACGCTCGGCCAGCCGGACGACACCGGTCAGGATCTGGCGTTGTTCATCCTCGATCACACCTGACCGCGTCGCCTCGGCGAAGATCATCTGCAGTTCTTCGGCAGTGACCGATGCCTCATCGCTGCGACGAATCCCGAATAGGCGGATGATAGCCGCCGAACTGGAATCCAGTAACCACACGAGGGGCGCAGCCGCGCGGGACAGAAACGCCATCGGCCGTGCCATGATCAACGCCAGTGGCACCGCATTGCGCAGCGCCAGCTGCTTGGGCACCAGCTCGCCAACCACCACGTTCAGATAGGTCGTCAGCGCAATCACGACAGCGAAACCGGCCTCGTCGGCATATTGCGGAGGCAAGCCCAGTGCCTCCAGCCGTTCACCGGTGGGCCCGCCCAGGCTTGCACCCGAATAGGCACCTGCAATGATCCCGATCAGCGTGATCCCGATCTGCACGGTTGAGAGAAACTTGCCAGGATCCTCGGCGAGATTGATCGCGATGCGAGCGCTGGTCGAACCGGCTTCTGCTCTGGCTTCGAGCGTGTTGGTCTTGGCCGACACGATCGCGAGCTCGGACATGGCAAAGACGCCGTTGATCACGACGAGGCCCATGATGATGAACAGATCGGTCCAAGGATAAGGTGTCACGCCAGTTGCGCTAGCACAAAGCGATGCGGTTGCCAGCAGCGCAATGCGTGGGGAAGATCGGACCGGCAATGCTGCGGCTGTTCAACCAAGGTCAAGTATCGAGGTTCCACAAGGTCACGCATTAGCGGCGGTATTCCTTGTCGCCAACCGTACGGCGTGGCATTCTTCGCGCCGGACAAGAGGGAGGTAAGCATCATGACTTTTTCGCGTATTCTGCTTTCGGGCACGGCGGCACTGGCGCTGCTCGGCACATCGGCCTGCGTCACAGACCCCAACACTGGCGAAAAGAAGATCTCGCGCACGGCGATCGGCACCGGGCTCGGCGGTACGCTTGGCTATCTGCTGGGCGGTGCAATCGGTGGCGACACGGGGCGGATCATTGGCGCTGGCATCGGTGGTTCGGCAGGTGCCATTCTCGGCAAGCAGTACGACGACCAGATCCGCGAGCTGAAGGAGCAGACTGCCGGTAGCGGTGTCGACGTCGAGGAAGTTGGCAATCAGGACGCCATTCTGGTGCGCTTGCCCGATGGGGTGACCTTCGCCACCGGCTCGGCGGCGATCAATCCGGGGTTTCTTGATACGCTCAACAATGTCGCCGAGAGCCTGATCAAATATCCCAACAGCCTGATCGACGTCTACGGCTTCACCGACACCACCGGCTCGCCCGCAACCAACCAGCGCCTGTCCGAACAGCGCGCGCAAGCGGTGGCGGACTATCTCGCCGCGCGGGGCGTGGCGCGGGCGCGGATCGCGACCACGGGCTATGGCGAGCAGTATGATTATCTGCGGGTCAAGACCGGCGACAATGTGAACGAGCCGCTGAACCGCCGCGTCGAAATCAAGATCATCCCGGTCAGTCAGGACGATGTGAGCGCCGCGCGCGCCAATCGCTGATCGGCAGGCTTTACAATCGGGGACGGGTCGCCTTCGCAGGCGGCCCGTCTTTCGTTTCACCGCAGCGCCCGGGCCCGTTCCGCCAGCCGCGCCACCGCTGCGGCGTGGATCGCGGGGGAGCACACCAGCACCCCGAAATCACGCGGATCGTGCTTGTTGTAGGCCAGCGGCTGACCGAAGGCGTCGGTCACCTCAGCCCCTGCCTCGCGCGCGATGAGGGTGGCTGCGGCGATGTCCCACTCGTAGCCCCAGCGCAGGGTCGCCACCAGATCGGCGCGGTCATCGGCGACCATCGCGATCCTGAGCGCAATCGAATTGGGCTGTTCAACCGCGACAAGGTCGCTGTCATCCTTGGGCAGCATGTGGGTTGGCACCCGCGCACCCGCGAATTCGGTGCGTGCGCTGGCGTGGATTGGCACGCCATTCAGGGTGGCACCCTGCCCCGCCACTGCGATCCACTCTTCGTTGCGAGCGGGCGCGGCCAGCATCCCGATCAGAGGGCGCCCGGAGCTCACCAGCGCCACCGATACCGCCCAGCCTTTGCGGCCGCTCACGAAATCCCGCGTACCGTCGATCGGATCGACCAGCCAGATAAGCCCGCTCTGCGTGCGCGCCTTGTCGTCGGCGGTTTCCTCGGAAAGCCAAGCAGCGGACGGTAGCAGCCGACCCAGTTCGCGCTTCAGAAAGCGATCGACCTCCAGATCGGCTTCACTGACCGGATTACCCGGAGTCTTGTCCCAGCTTTGCAGGTCATGCCCAGCTCCCGGCCAGCGCGAATGGGCGATCCTGCCCGCCTCGCGGACGATGGCCTGAAGGTGAACACTGTCAATCATGAGAGGCCTCCGTGTTGGCGCTGCACAGAGCACTTTTCAAGCCCGCCGATCCGTGCTTAGGCCCCGCGCAGACAAACCTCTCCCCAGGATTTGCTAGAAGGGATCGAAACGCCATGAACGTCCACGAATACCAGGCCAAGGAACTGCTCGCCCAGCACGGGATCGCGGTGCCGGCCGGCCATGCCGCGCTGAGCGTCGAAGAAGCGGTGGAAGCCGCTAAGCAGCTCCCCGGGCCGCTTTATGTGGTGAAAGCGCAGATCCACGCCGGTGGCCGCGGCAAGGGCAAGTTCAAGGAACTCGGCCCCGACGCCAAGGGCGGCGTGCGTCTCGCCAAGAGCCTCGATGAAGTGCGCGTCCACGCCGAGGAAATGCTCGGCAACACGCTGGTCACCATCCAGACGGGGGATGCGGGCAAGCAGGTCAACCGCCTCTACATCACCGACGGGGTGGATATCGCCAAGGAATACTACCTCTCGCTGCTGGTCGATCGCGCGTCGGGCCGGGTCGCCTTTGTTGTTTCGACCGAGGGCGGGATGGATATCGAAACCGTGGCGCATGACACGCCCGAGCTGATCACCAGCTTCAGCGTCGATCCGGCGCAGGGCTTCCAGCCGCACCACGGCCGCGCCGTGGCCTTCGCGCTGAAGCTGACGGGCGATCTCAACAAGCAGGCGCAGAAGCTCGCCAAGCAGCTCTATGACGCCTTCATCGCCACCGATTGCGAGATGCTGGAAATCAACCCGCTGGTCGAAAGCGAAGACGGCAAGCTGCTGGTGCTCGACGCCAAGATGAGCTTTGACGGCAACGCCCTCTACCGCCACCCTGCGATCGAAGCCCTGCGCGATGTGACCGAGGAGGACCCGGCGGAAGTCGAGGCATCCGAATATGACCTCGCCTATATCAAGCTCGACGGGAACATCGGCTGCATGGTCAACGGCGCAGGCCTTGCCATGGCGACGATGGACATCATCAAGCTCAATGGCGCCTTCCCCGCCAACTTCCTCGACGTGGGCGGCGGCGCCACCACGGAAAAGGTGACCGCGGCCTTCAAGATCATCCTCAAGGACCCGGCGGTGGAAGGCATCCTCGTCAACATCTTCGGCGGGATCATGAAGTGCGACGTGATCGCCAACGGCATCGTG
>RDXA01000278.1 GCA_004292705.1 Sphingomonadales bacterium
AAGAAGGCAACGTCGCTTTCGGAAAAGGTGTTCGGCCCCGCCATCCACTTGCCGTAGCGCGCGGTGGTGAAGACCTTGGCGGGCTGATCGAGCGTCACCGAGGTGTAGAAATTGCGGCTCCCCACGGCGTTGGCGAAGCTGAGCGAGGCGGACATGGCGGCGGAGTTCTGGAACCCGCCCGAGCCCATGAATACCGCGACCGAGTGGGGGCCGTGGGTGTCGATGATGCGGCGCAGTTCGCTCGCCACATGGGCGAGCGTCTTGTCCATCGGGGTCGGCACGAATTCGCCCGCCTCGTTGCGCACCAGGCTGTGGTGCAGACGGTTTTCGGAATTGTGCGAATCCGGCAGTTCGCGGCCCTTCATGCAGGTGTAGCCGCCATAAGCCGGATCATCGGGATCGCCGCGTACTTCGATCACCTTTCCGTCCTCAACATCGACTTCCATCGCGCAGTTGGCGTGGCAGAAACGGCAGAAGGTCTTGTGAGTCTGGATGCCCATGGTGCTCTCCCTTTGGACATTAGACTACCACAGGGGGCAAACCGCTCGACTGACACTTTTGTCCGTGGAGAGGCGTGTGCCGCGCCCGCAATAGGGCAGGCGAACACAGGAGACGCCCCCATGCCCACCACCACCCGCCAATGGCTCTTGAACGGACACCCGCGCGGTCGCGGTATCGAGGTCGACAATGACTTCAAGCTGGCCACGGTCGAGCTTCCCGACCCCGGCCCGGGCGAGATGCTGCTGAAGACGCATTTCCTCGGCTTCGATCCGGCGCAGAAGGGCTGGATGGAGAACATTGCCGATTACGTCGCCCCGATGGCGATTGGCGACGTGATGCGCGGCAGCGGCATTGCCGAAGTGGTGGCGTCCAATGGCGGGCGCTTCGGGGTGGGCGACATGGTGTTCGGCACCACCGGCTGGACCGAATATCTCGTCACAGATGGCAAGGAACTGACCAAGGTCGAAACCGATCTGTCGCCCACCGCCGTGCTCTCGGTGCTGGGGACGACCGGGCTGACCGCCTATTGCGGGCTGTTCAAGGTGGGCAGGCCGGTGGCGGGCGATACCGTGCTGGTCTCGGGCGCGGC
>RDXA01000279.1 GCA_004292705.1 Sphingomonadales bacterium
GGGCACCATCTTCCTCGCGGGGCCGCCGCTGGTGAAGGCCGCGACGGGCGAGGAGATTTCTGCCGAGGATTTGGGCGGCGGTGATCTGCACGCGAAGAAGTCCGGCGTGGTCGATCACCTGGCCGAGAATGACGAGCACGCCCTCACCATCGTGCGCGATATTGTCTCGCACCTTTCTTCCCCGTTCGGTTCGAGCGCAGTCGAGAACCGTGGGCTTGGCAGTGTCTCGACGACGCTCGACACGAACGGGATGAAGGAGCCGAGGCCGCCGAAATATGACCCGGAAGACCTCTACGCCCTCATCCCCGAGGACGTACGCGCGCCCTATGACGTCAAGGAAGTGATCGCGCGGCTGGTCGACGGGAGCGAGTTCCACGAGTTCAAGGCGCATTACGGCAGCACGCTGGTCTGCGGCTTCGCCCACATCTGGGGGATGCCGGTCGCGATCCTCGCCAACAACGGCGTGCTGTTCTCCGAAAGCGCGCAGAAGGGCGCGCACTTCATCGAGCTTGCCTGCCAGCGCCGCATCCCGCTGCTGTTCCTCCAGAATATCAGCGGCTTCATGGTCGGCGGGAAATACGAGGCGGAAGGTATCGCCAAGCATGGCGCGAAGCTCGTCACCGCCGTCGCCACCGCAACCGTGCCCAAGGTGACGGTCGTCATCGGCGGCAGCTTCGGCGCAGGCAATTACGGCATGTGCGGGCGCGCCTACTCGCCCCGCTTCCTGTTCACCTGGCCCAATGCGCGCATCTCGGTGATGGGCGGAGAGCAGGCCGCATCCGTCCTCGCCACCGTCCACCGCGACGCCGACAAGTGGAGCGAAGCGGAGGCGGAATCCTTCAAGGCGCCGATCCGCCAGAAATACGAGGACGAAGGCAACCCCTACTACGCCACCGCCCGCCTGTGGGACGACGGCGTGGTCGACCCGGTGCAGACCCGCGATGTGCTGGGGCTGGCGCTGGCGGCGTGCTTGGAAGCCCCGATCCCTGAGCGGCCTGCCTTTGGCGTGTTCCGGATGTAGGCAGCGTCTGAAACCCCCACGCGCCCCCTTGCGTAACTCCCCCGATTGCGGGCAGACATGGCTGCGGACTCCCCCCTGCCCAAGCATCTCAAGAAATACGTGCTGGCAGGCGCGCCGCATACGTCGAACTGGGATTTCGTGTTCTTCACCGGTGCCACTCACGAAGAAAGCGTGAAGCCCAATTTCATGGGCAAGCACACGCTGTTCCAAGGGATCATGCGGAACTTCATGCTCGACATGGGCGGTATCCCGGTTGACCGGACGGCCAAGGCCAACGCCACCGAACAGGTCGCCGCCGAGTTTGCCCGCCGCGACACCCTCGCACTGGTGATCGCCTGCGAAGGCACCCGCAAGACCGATGGCAAGTGGCGCTCGGGCTTCTACCACATTGCCCGCGCCGCCAACGTGCCGATCGTCCCCGCCTTTGCCGATCACGCCAGCAGGATCGTCAGCTTTGGCGAGCCGATGATGCCGACCGGCAATTACGGCGAAGACCTGCTCAAGAT
>RDXA01000280.1 GCA_004292705.1 Sphingomonadales bacterium
CGCAGGTTCTGCAAGTGAAACAGCAGCGGGGAATTGACGGGCAACAGCTTCTCGCGCCCGTCGGGGAAGTGGAACACCTCGCGCCCCTCGCGCCCGTGATGCGGCCCCTTGGCGATGCCGATCACCGCAACCTCATCGGCCATGCCGATCTCTTCGAGCACGCTCATGACGCTGGAGAGCTGGCCTTTGCCGCCGTCGATCAGGATGAGGTCGGGGAGGATGGTGTCGTGGCCCGCCTTGCCCACCCCCCTGCGACTAGGCGGCTGCGCCGCCAAGTCTCGCTCCCCTCCCGCAAGCGGGAGGGGGTTGGAAGCGCCACCTTCTCCCCTCCCGCTCGCGGGAGGGGTTGGGGGTGGACCTTCTTCTTCCTCATCCGCCCAAGCCCGAAACCGCCGCGCCATCACCTCGCGCATCATCGCGAAGTCATCATTGGTCTGCGCTTCGCGGATGTTGAACTTGCGGTACTGGCCTTTCTCGAACCCATCCGGCCCGGCCACCACCATCGCGCCCACCGCCTTGGCGCCCTGGATATGGCTGTTGTCATAGACCTCGATCCGCTGCGGCGGGGTGTCGAGTTCGAGAAACTCGGCCAGCTCGCGGTTGAGCCGCGCCTTGGTGCCGGTCTCGGCCAAGCGCCGCTCCAGCGCCTCGACCGCGTTCCTCTGCGCCTGCATCATCAGCTTGCGCCGGTCGCCGCGTTCGGGGACGGAGAGCCGCACCTTGCGGCCTGCGACTTCGGAGAGCGCCGCTTCGATCAGCTCGGCCTCGGGCAATTCGCGGTCGACAAGGATCGTGGGTGGCGGGGGCACTTCCTCGTAGAATTGCAGCATCACGTCCGCGAGCACCTGCTCCTCGTCCACATCATTGGTGTGGCGCGGGAACAGCGCGCGGTGGCCCCAGTTCTGCCCGCCGCGAATGAAGAAGGACTGGACGCTCATCTGCCCGTTCCTGGCCGCGAGCGCGAAGACGTCGGCATCGCCCAGACCTTGCGCATTGATCGCCTGCGAGCCCTGGATGAAGGTCGCCGCCCGCAGCCGGTCGCGCAGCATCGCGGCAGTCTCGAAATCAAGGTTTGCGGCGGCCT
>RDXA01000284.1 GCA_004292705.1 Sphingomonadales bacterium
CCAAACTGTCCGCTGCGCTTGCCAAGTTGCCGCGCGATGCCTTCACCCACATCTGGATCGTCGGCGAGCTGCCCGAGGATATGCCTCCCCCGGAAGGATTCGTGGCCGTGCCGGATGCGGGGCGCAGCCTGCTCTTTGTTGCCCTGCCGCCGCGCTGAGCGCTCTGACCCTCCGCCAGCAAGTTCGCCAGTTTACGCCCGCCGCACCCTTGCGCGAAAGGAGGGCGGGGCACGCTGCGAACGAGAGGGAAACGATGGATCTGGGAATTGCGGGGCGCCGGGCGCTGGTCAATGGCGGCAGCGCCGGGATGGGGCGCGGGGCGGCGCTGGCGCTGGCGCGCGAGGGCGTGGAGGTGTTCATCTCCGCGCGCGGGGCCGAGCGGCTGGAGGCGACCTGCAAGGCCATCGCTGCCGAGACCGGCGCGAAAGTGCATCCGCTGGTCGCCGATCATGCGAGTGATGCAGGCCGCATGGCGATCCTGTCCGCGATCCCCGATCCCGACATCTTCGTTGCGACCTGCGCCCCGCCCCCCTTCACCGGCGATTTCCGCACAGTCTCGCGCGAGGAATTCGAGAAATCGGTAGCGACCGCGCTCCTGAGCCCGATCGACTATATCAAGGCGGTGACCGGCCCGATGGTCGAGAGGCGCTGGGGGCGGATCGTCAATATCAGCACCGGGGCGGCGAAATATCCCGCCGCCATGCGCGTCCTTTCCGGCCCGCCGCGCGCGGCGCTGGCGAATTACTGCCATGCGATCTCCAAGGAGCTCGCCCCCCACAATGTCACGGTCAATTCGGTGCTGCCGGGGATGCATCATACGCCGGGGATCGAGGAAGTGCTCGGCCCCCGCGCTGCGGTGAACGGGCGCAGCTATGACGAGGAGGTCGCCGCCTTTATCAGCGCGGTGCGCCTGCCTGCCGGACGCTTTGGCGATGCAGAGGATTTGGGCGCGCTGGTAGCGATGTTCTGCTCCGCGCAGGCGAGTTACGTCACCGGCCAGTCACTGGTGGTCGACGGCGGGATCGGGACGTCCACGTTCTGAGCGGGACGTCCTAGGCAGCGGCGCGATAGCCCGCGCCGCGCACCAGCTTGCCCGGCCGTGCGCCGGTGGACAGATCGAAGCGCCGGATGACTTCGCCCGCGACGATGGTCGCCTCGTAGCCGGTGGCGCGCTGGTGCAGGCGGCGGCCGCCAGCGGGCAGATCGCGCACCACTTCGGGCAGGTGCAGCGCGAGATTGTCGAGGTCGATCACGTTGCAATCAGCCCGGCCGCCGACCTGGAGCGTGCCCCTATCGGTGAAGCCTACCGCCCGCGCGGCCTTGGCCGAAAGCATGTGCACAGCCTCGGCAAGGCCGAGCTGCAAGGGCCCCTGCTTCTGCACGAATTGCGTGAGCAGATAGGTCGAATAGCTCGCATCGCAGATCGCCCCGTAATGCGCGCCGCCATCGCCAAGGCCGGGGACGCAGTGCGGGTGGCGCAGCATTTCGTGCGCGCTATCGAGCGTGGCATTCTCGTAATTGCCGAGCGCGGCGAGGAACAACCCGCGGCCTTCCGTCTCAAGCAGCCGGTCATAGGCGACTTCCTGCGGGGTGCACCCGCGCGCGGCGGCCTGGCCGGCCATGCTCATGTGGGCGGGCGGAGCGTAGTCGGGCGGATTGTCGAGCGGGAACAGCCAGCGCCAGTTGCGCGCCAGCTCGTTGAAGGGGTGGCCGGGGGCGAAATCCTCGGTGATCAGCGCTGCGCGCAGCGCCGGATCGCGCATCGCGGCGACTTGCTCGGGGATCGAAAGGTGGGCGATCTTCGCCCATGACGGGCACAGCACGAAGGGGTGCACCGTAAGTTCGAGGCCCGCGATCAGCCCGATCGGGCGCGGCATCACCTGCGCGTTGGCCACGCCGCCTGCGGCATTGGTGCGCTCCAGCATTTCCAGCACCCGCCGCCAGCGCGGCGGCGCGTCATTGCCCGAGGCGAGGGTGAAGGTCGCCGGACGGCCGCTCGCGGCGATCACCCGCTCGATCACCTGGTATTCCTTGTCCCACCCGACAAAGGCATCGAGCACCACCTGGAACGTCCCCGCGCCCGCATCCTTCATGCCGCTGGTGATCGCTTCGAGTTCGGCAATGTCGGTATCGAAGGTGGGGATCGCCTGCCCGTCGGCGGTCTTGTGGATGCTGAGCCGCGACGTCGCAAAGCCGATGGCGCCCGCGCGCATGGCGTCGGCGGTCAGTTGTCGCATCATCGTCAGGTCGTTGTCGGTCGCCACCTCGCGGGCAGCCCCCCGCTCGCCCATGGCATAGACCCGCAAGGGGGAGTGCGGGAGGTAGGCAGCGACATCGATATCGCGCTTACCAGCGGCGACCTTGTCGAGATATTCGGGGAAGGTCTCCCAGTCCCAGTCCAGCCCCTCGGTCATCACCACGCCGGGGATGTCCTCCACCCCTTCCATGACGTTGATCAGCATCTCGTGATCGCTCTTGCGGCACGGCGCAAAGCCGACGCCGCAATTGCCCATGACTGCGGTGGTGACCCCGTGCGACGAGGAGGGCGAGAGTTCCTCGGCCCAGATGCATTGCCCGTCGTAATGGGTGTGAACGTCAATGAAGCCGGGGGTGACGATCCGCCCGCGCGCGTCGATCTCCTCCGCCCCGCGCCCGCTTACCTGCCCGATAGCCGCGATCCGCCCGCTGGCGATGGCGACATCGCCTTCGATGAGATCGCCCCCGCTGCCGTCGGCAATCGTGCCGCCGCGGATCACCAGATCATAATCGGCCTCAGCCATTGGCTTTGCTCCCTCTCATCTCTCATCCTAGCGCTGCCCGAGTGGGTGGCAATCCGGCAACTCGTACTTTTGCAGCCAGTGCCGGCGCGCTAGGGTGGCGGCATGATCGAACCTCGCCCATCCCCGCGCCGTGTCCTCCTTGCCGGGGCGAGCGGGACGATCGGCTCGGCGGTGGCCAGGCAGCTGGCGGCAGAGGGTCATGCGATGACCGCCTTGCCGCGCGCTGCGCTGGCTGACCCGGCGGCGCTGGCAGCGGTGATGGCCGAGGCCCGGCCCGAGGTCGTGATCTCCTGCATCGCCTCAAGGAGCGGTGCGCCCAAGGATGCCGAGGCGGTGGATTACCGCGCCAATCGCGCGCTGCTGGAAGCGGCCAAGGTGGCAGGGGCGGGGCAGTTCATCCTGCTGTCGGCGATCTGCGTGCAGAAGCCGCTGCTCGCCTTCCAGCACGCCAAGCTGCGGTTCGAGGCGGAGCTGGCGGCAAGCGGGATCGGCTATACGATCATCCGGCCCACCGCTTTCTTCAAGTCACTCTCCGGGCAGGTGAAGCGCGTGAAGGCGGGCAAGCCGTTCCTGATCTTCGGCGACGGCAACCTCACCCGCTGCAAGCCGATCAGCGATGATGATCTGGCGCGCTTCATGGCCGGGTGCATCGACAATCCCGAAACACGGGGCAAGGTGCTCCCCATCGGCGGCCCCGGCCCGGCGATTTCCCTGCGCGAACAGGGTGAGCTGCTGTTCGATGTGGCAGGCAAGCCGGCGCACTTCAAATCCGTCTCGCCCAAGTTGTTCACCTATGCCGAGCGGGTGCTGGGCCTCGGCGCAGGCCTGTCCGACTGGTTTGCCGAGAAGGCCGAATATGCCCGGATCGCGCGCTATTATGCGACCGAATCGATGCTGGTGCGCGATCCCGGGACGGGGCAATACTCCGCCGAGCTTACCCCTGAATTTGGACATGATACCCTGCGCGATCACTATGCCCGGCTGCTGGCCGAGGATTAGCCCTCTCGCGCTGCGATGTGCCAGCTGGCGGAATCGAGTTCGCCGCCCAGATGCGGCACGAACACCGGTTGGGCGGCATAGTTGAAGGTAAAGGTGCGAGTGGCGGTGCGGCGCATGCGGATGCCCTCGGGCAGGTCGAGCAGCGCGACTCCCGCCTCGCCCGCCATGCGCTTTACCAGCAGCGCGAGCAAGGCGCGGTCGGGCCAGATCGCGCAGTAGCGGACGGGGCCTTGGGCGTAGACCACGCCGCGTCCCTCGGCATCGGTCAGCTCCGGTGCCAGATCGCTTGCCACATCCTCGCGCCAGCGGGTGACGGTGAAGCCGTCGGCAGGCTCCGACACCCCGTCGCGCAGGGATTCAATCCGCGTGACGGTTAGCGGGACCAGCGGCTTGACCTCACCGGGAGCGAGGCCTTCTGGGATGGAGAAGCTCTGCGTCTTGCTCCCCGATCGCGGCCCGAGCAGCACCGGGCAGGCCAGCGCCGCGTACTGCGTCACGCTGGGCGCGCAGACAAAGCTGTACTGCTGCACCTTGGCCATCGCCTGGATCACCTCGC
>RDXA01000285.1 GCA_004292705.1 Sphingomonadales bacterium
GTGATCGACCAGCCGATACCCCAGCCGCTCGGCGATCTGGCGCTGGAGCGCTTCGACTTCGGGATCGACGAATTCGACCACCTTGCCGGTCTCGACATCGATCAGGTGATCGTGATGGGCTTCGGGCACGGGTTCATACCGCGAGCGCCCGTCGCCGAAATCGTGACGATCGAGGATGCCCGCTTCCTCGAACAGGCGGACGGTGCGATAGACTGTGGCAATCGAGATGCGCGGGTCGATCGCAGCGGCGCGGCTGTGGAGCAGCTCGACATCGGGATGGTCGTCGCTTTCCGACAGCACCCGGGCGATGACCCGGCGCTGCTCGGTAATGCGCAGGCCCTTTTCGGCGCAAAGTTGTTCGAGATCGATTTTCTGGTTCAAGCAACGCTCCATCGCCAAGGGTGCCGCCCTTCTGGCTGCGACCGCCCAAAAGCAGAACAGCCCCACCCCTACAGGGACGAGGCTGCTTGCTCAAGCTGGCTCGCCGCCCTCTCAACAGGGGCGGTCTGGCCAGCGGATGGCGATGCGATCCGAAGGGCGCGGAGATCAGGCCGTCTTCTTGGTGCGTCGCGGCTTGGCAACCGTGGTTCCCGGCTTGCGTCCGAGGCCGATCTTCTTGGCCAGATCGCGGCGCTTTTCAGCATAGTTGGGCGCGACCATCGGGTAATCAGCAGCCAGACCCCAGCGCGCGCGATATTCTTCGGGCGACATGTTGTAATTCGTGCGCAGATATCGCTTGAGCATCTTGAGTTTTTTGCCGTCTTCAAGGCACACGATATAATCGGGCTTGACAGAATTGCGCACCGCAACAGCAGGTTGCGGCTTGATTTCTTCAACCACCGGCGCTTCGCCAAGGTTGGAAAGTGCATTGTAGACATTGGTGATCAGCCCCGGCAGATCAGCCACTGCAACATCATTGTTGCTGACGTGCGCTGCGACAATGTCGCTGGTCAGCGTGATAAGCGTTTCTTTCATGTCAATTTCCAGATTTTGCATGAGTTCCTCACTGGCGTCTTATCTAACCGCGCCGGTTATTACCTCATGACGCAACCAGGCAATCTTGGCAACCGGGTTGCTTTGCTTTTTCACCGTCTTGCGCTGAATCAGCCGTATCTAGACCGATCGCGCGAAAGTAATCGCGTCAATTCTTTCGCCGTTAGCCATGCGGTAATAGTTTCGGCGCTCGCCAATCGGCTCGAATCCGAACTTGGAGTATAGGTGGATAGCCGGGTTGCCGCGCCGCATTTCCAGAAAGACGCGGGTGGTCCCGCGGTTGCGGGCAGCGGCGAAGAGGTGCTCGATCAGGGCCGTGCCAACCCCGCGCTGCCGCGCGCCCGGAATGACGGCAATGAGCAGCAGTTCTTCCTCGTCAAGCACGTGACGCGTCAACACAAAGCCCACCGGGGCAGGCGAGGGGCCCACCCCGTCAGGCACAGGTGTGCCCGTTGCATCGACCACCAGTGCATAGGTGCTTGGCAGCGTGAGCGCGTCGGCGACCTGCCGCCGGTTCCAGGCCTCACCGTAAGCTGGTTCGAAGGCTGCCTCCATCACGGCCATGATCCGGTCGAGAAGGTGCGGGCAAGGAGTCATGCCGGTTTGTCCGCCGCCATCGGCGTCGCATCCGGACCACGGCCATAGATCGGTGCCAGGACACGCGTTAGCAGCGCAGGCGGCAGCAGCGGTACAGCCTCAGCATCGGCCAGCAGATTGAGGGCCGTACCCCCCGGCGATTGATCGAATTCTGCAAGCTGTTCAGCACGGTTGCCGGCAAGCAGAAGCGCGCGAGGTCGGGTGCGCAGGGCATCGGGCGCGAGTGACATCACCTCGCCCAGTGGCAATCCCCCGGCATCAAAATCCTGCACAAACCATTCGCCGTGTCCGCCATTGGTGCACACTGTCACTGGCCTACAGGGATACTCTTTCCGGTCTTCAGCCTGTGCCTGCGCAGCAATCAGAGCCAGTGTCGGATAGCCGACAACGTCCGCTCCCCAGGCAAAGCCAAGCGCGCGCGCAGTGGCAAGGCCAATGCGTACCCCGGTAAAGCTCCCGGGCCCAAGCGAGACGAGAATTCGGGCGGCGCGGCCTTTGACAGGAAGCGCTGCGATCATGGGCACCAGTGCCTCGGCATGCCCACGCCCCAGCACGCGATGATCACGCGCGAGCAGCGTCTCGCCCTCGAACAAGGCAATGCTGCACGCATCCGAGGCGGTTTCGATCGCAAGCACTCGCATCGCAAGGCGCGATGCCCCACGGCGCGCGCCCACGCAAGCGGCGAGATTCCGCTCAGGCGATGCGGTTGAAGCGGGCGAAATCCGGACGCGGGCTGCGATCAAAGATGCTGGCCGGATCGCCGTAGCCGACCGAACAAATGAAATTCACACGGTGTCGCGGTTCGTCGGCGAAGAAAGTCGCGTTGACGGCGGCCGGATCGAAGCCCGACATCGGCCCGCAATCGAGCCCCAGCGCGCGCGCGGCGAGCATGAGATAGGCTCCCTGGAGCGAGGAATTGCGGAACGCCCCTTCCTCGCGGCCCGCCTCGTTGCCTTCAAACCAGCTTTTCGCGTCGGTATGCGGGAACAGCCACGGCAGTTCCTCGTGGAAGTCGATGTCGTAACCAATTACCGCGGTGACAGGGGCGGCAAGCACCTTGGCTTTGTTGCCCTCCATTACGCAAGCGGCAAGCTTTGCCTTGGCGTCGACCGACTTTACCCACACGATCCGCGCAGGCTGCATGTTGGCCGAGGTCGGGGCCATCTTAACCAGATCCCAGATGGCGTGGAGCTGATCGTCGCTGACCGGCTGATCGAGCCAGCCGTTGTAGCTTCGCGCCTCAGTGAACAACTGGGCGAGCTGCGCCTCCGACAGAGGCTGGTCGTGGAACTGCATGACTAGGCCGCACGCACTTCGGTGACTTCGGGGACGTAGTGCTTCAGCAGCCCTTCAATGCCATGCTTGAGCGTCGCGGTGCTTGATGGGCAACCCGAGCACGAGCCTTGCAGCGTCAGATACACCACCCCGTCGCGGAAGCCGCGATAGGCGATGTCACCGCCGTCACCCGCCACCGCCGGGCGCACACGGGTTTCAAGCAATTCGTTGATCGCGGCGATCACCTCGGCATCCTCGGGGCGCTCTTCGACGACCGCCTCGTCTTCGGGCGGCACCGCGATGCCACCTGCGGTTGCAGGTGTGAACAGGGGGGCTTCAGAAACGAAGTGATCCAGCAGGATTGCCACCACTTGCGGCTTCAAGGCGCTCCAGTCGGCCCCAGGCGCGGCCGTCACGCTGACGAAATCGGCGCCGAAGAACACATTCACCACCTCGCCGGTGTCGAATATCGCCTCGGCGAGCGGGCTCGCCTCGGCGGCTTCGGGCGTGGCAAATTCGCGGCTGCCGGCAGCCATGACGGTCTGGCCCGGCAGGAACTTGAGCGCCGCAGGGTTGGGCGTCGTTTCGGTCTCGATGAACATGGGAGTTAATCTAGGGGGCGTGACTGCCCGGGGCAAGGGCGCGTTTGCGCGAAGCATTCACTATCGCTTCACCTTTTGCCCCCCTATAAGCTTTGGTCATGACGTCGTTTTCCCGCGCGACCCGCGCTTTCGCTCTTCTGCTTGCTCCCTTTGCACTGGTTCAGCCGCTGCTCGCCCAGCAGGCCGCAGCCCCTGCGGGAGTGCAGGCGCCAGCCACGCCGCAGGTCCCGGCACCAAAGGCCCTTCAGACCTCCGGGACAGAGCCCTGGCTGTATCGCGGCTCGGACGTCCCGGTTGATGATCAATGGCTGTTTGGTGAGATGAAGAACGGCCTGCGCTATGCCGTACGCCGCAATGGCGTGCCACCGCGCCAGGTCTCGATCCGGGTGCGGATCGACGCGGGCTCGTTGCACGAGGCCGATAGCGAACAGGGCTTTGCCCACCTGCTCGAACATTTGCTGTTCCGCGAAAGCAAGTATCTGGGGCAAGCCGAGGCGATCTCGGCATGGCAGCGACTGGGGGCGACCTTCGGCAGCGATGCCAATGCCGAGACCAGTCCGACCCACACCGCATACAAGCTCGACATTCCGAATATCGACCAAGCCAAGCTGTCCGAGAGCTTCAAGCTGTTGTCCGGTATGATCCGCGAGCCGGTGCTCAATGATGCGAATGTCGCCGCCGAGCGACCGATCGTGCTTGCCGAAAAGCGCGAGCGGGGCGGGGCGGGGCTGCGCATGGCAGACCTGACGCGGCAGACCTTCTTTGCCGGACAGCGTCTGGCAACCCGCAACCCGATCGGCACCGACGAGACGCTCAAGGCAGCCAGCGGCAA
>RDXA01000286.1 GCA_004292705.1 Sphingomonadales bacterium
ATCATGCGGATGCGGGTGATCGTGGCTGATGATGGGACTGTGGAAAGCTGCACGATCATCAGTTCAACCAACACGAAGCGGCTTGAATCGCCCGCCTGCGAAGTGATGCAGCGTGCCGAGTTCGATCCGGCACGCGATGCCAATGGCACGCCGTTCCGCTCGCTTTACGCGACCTCGATCACCTACCGGATGCGGTAGGAGCGGTTAGAGCACCGTCGTCAGAAAATGCAAAGTCATCCCCACCAGCCCGCCCACCAGCGTACCGTTGATGCGGATGAACTGGAGGTCGCGGCCCACTGCGCCTTCGACCCGGTCGGTGATGGTGCGGGCGTCCCAGCGCTTCACCGTCTCTGACACAAGCCGGACGATCTGGTCGCCATAGCGGGTCGCGACGCCCACCATGGTGCGGCGGGCGAAGCGATTGATCTGGTGTTGCAGCCGCGCGTCCTGTTGGAGCGCCTGCCCCAGCTCGGCCAGCATGGTGCGCATATCCTCGCCCATCCCGCTTTCGGGATCGCGTGCGCGGCGGATCAGCGACTGGCGGATGCGCTCCCATACCCCTGTCCACCACACGGCGACAGCGGGGTTGGCGATCAGGTCGCGCTTCATCTCCTCCACCTTGGCGCGGGTTTCGGGATCGTGCTGCAAATCCTGCCCGAGCTTGGCGAGCCCTTCCTCGATCTTGCCGCGTAGCGGGTGATCGGGATTGACCAGCACCTCGGCCAGCAGCTTGTAAAGCCCGTCGAGCACGCTGGTGGAGATGGTCTTGTCGATCCCCGCCCAGCGCAGCACACCCGAAACGCGCTGGTGGATGATGTCCCGCAGGGTTTCCTCGTTGTCCTCGATCGTGAGACCCGCCCAGCGCACGAAGCCATCGATCAGCGGCTGGTGGCGGCGGTCGACCATGGTGGTTTCGATCATCCGGCCCGCCAGCGGGGCGATGTCGAGCTTGGCCAGCTGGCCTGCCAGCCCGGCGCGCACCTGATTGCCGAGCCGGTCGGGGTCGAGGCTTTCGAGCACTTCTGCGAGCAGCTCCGCCGCGCCCGAGGTGATGCGCGAGCGTTCATCCGGCCCGCCACGCTCGGGCGCGGTCGCCAGAAACTCGCCGGCCGCCTTGGCGACGTTCATCCCCGACATCCGCCGGGCGACCACGGCGGGCGTGAGGAAGTTCTCGCGCAGGAACGCCGCCATGGTGTCGGCGATGCGGTCCTTGTTCTCCGGGATGATGGCGGTGTGCGGGATCGGCAGGCCGAGCGGATGGCGAAACAGCGCAGTCACCGCAAACCAGTCGGCAAGGCCGCCCACCATCGCCGCTTCGGCAAAGGCGTTGACATAGCCCCAGACGGGGTGCGCCGCGACGAGGCCGTGGGTGGCGATGAAGATCACCGCCATTGCCGCCAACATGCCGGTCGCCGTCCAGCGCATCCGCTTTGCGCGGTCGACCGTGAGCGGCTGGCCGCCAAAGGTCAGGGGCCTTGTGAGACGCGTCGCCATAATGGCTGCCTTAGCCTGCTTGGGGCCAGTCCGTCAGCACCTTTCGGCTACTCGGCTGGCTCGTGACCGGGCGGGAACTTGGCAAGGCCGGGGAAGGCCCGGTCCGGCACCGTCTCCACCGCGCCGTTTTCATCGCCGGGCTTGTAGGTCAGCATGCGTGCGCGCAGCCACGGGCCGACGCGCTTTTCAAAGCCGTCCGCCAGACTGAAGCCAGCCGGCACGATCAGCAATGTCAGCAAGGTCGAGAGCACCAACCCGCCGATCACGACGATGCCCATGGGTTGACGCCACGCCCCGTCGCCCGACAGCGACAGCGCCACCGGCACCATGCCAGCAGTCATTGCCACAGTCGTCATCACGATTGGCTGGGCGCGCTTGTGCCCGGCATCGAGGATCGCATCGAGCTTGCCCACGCCCTTGTTCATTTCCTCGATGGCGAAGTCGATCAGCAGGATCGAGTTCTTCGAGACGATGCCGAGCAGCAGCAGGATGCCGATATAGACCGGCATGGATTGCGGCTGGCCAATCAGCCAGATCAGCAGGATGCCGCCGAGCGGGGCAAGCGCGAGCGAGGTCATGTTGACCAGCGGGCTCATCAGCCGCTTGTAGAGCAGCACCAGCACCGCAAACACCAGCAGAAGGCCAGCGATAATCGCGATGATCAGGTTGGTCTTGAGCTCGGCCTGCCACTCTTCCTCGCCCACCACATCACGGATCACGCCCGCAGGCAGGTCTTGCAGCACCGGCAAGGCATCGATCTGGGCCTGGGCCGTGCCCTTGAGCACGCCTGCCGCCAGATCTGCACCCACCAGCACACGGCGGTTCTGGTTGTAGCGCTGGATCGCGGTCGGGCCCGAACCGAAGGTGATGTCAGCCACGCGGCTCAGCGGGACCGAGCCACCCCCCGCCAGCTGCACGGGGAGGTTCTCGATGGTGCGGAAATCGGTGCGGGCTTCGCGCGAGAGGCGCACCACAATCGGAATCTGGCGATCCGAGAGCGAGAAGCGTGCGGCATTCTGTTCGATCTCGCCAAGGGTGGCGATCCGGATCGTCTGGGAGAGGGCGGCGGTCGTGACGCCCAATTCGGCGGCGATCTTGTCGCGCGGTGTGATGATGATTTCCGGGCGGTTGAGATCGGCGCTGATGCGCGGGGCGACCAGCGTTTTCAGGCCCTTCATCTCTTCAACCAGTCTGGTTGCGGTCTGATCGAGCAGCACCGGATCGGACCCGGCCAGCATCACAGTCATGTCGCGTCCCGAGCCGAAACCGCCTGACTGTGACTGGAAGCGCACCCGCGCGTCGGGGAACTTGGCAAGCTGCGGCGCCAGTTGGCGTTCGAATTCGACCGAGGTGCGCGCGCGATCTTCCTTCAGCTTGACGAAGATCGACGAGCTTTCACCCAGCCGGATGCGTTCGAGCAGACGCTCGACCTCGGGCTCCGTGCGCAGCTGGTCGGCAATGGCGTTGACCACCCGCTTGGTCTCGGCGAGCGTGGTGCCGGGCACCATCTCGATTTCCACCCGGCTGTTCTCGTCATCGATCGTGGGCTGGAACTGGCCGGGGATCTGCCCGAACAATACAATCGTGATCAGCAGCGAAAACCAGCCAATGCCCAGCATCCATACGCGGTGATCATAGAAGCGGGCGGTCAGCCAGCGGTTCATGCGGGCAAAGCCGCTGTCGCCGTTCGCCGGCAGCTCGACCGCCTTGAAGGCAGCAAAGGCTGCCAGAAAAGACAGCAACGAGATGAGCAGCACGATCACCACCTCGAACACCTTCGCAACCAGCTTGTGCAAGGTGGCATTGGTGTCAGGGGAGACCGCAAGCGCGATCTGCTTTTGCAGTTCGAGCCCGAGCAAGCCCTTCCACGGCGGCGGCGCACTCGCGCCCTGAGCTACGGCTGCGGAGACCGAACCTGTCGCCAGTTCGAACATTGCCAGTGCGGGCACAAGTAACAAGGCAATCACGACGAGCAACAGCGAGGGCACGTAGATGAGACGGGAGCGCGGAGCAGAGAGGCCCGCGCGGCGCGCCACCATCTTGCCGGTGTCGAGCGTCCAGGCCAGCACGCGCATATAGGCGTCAAGCGCCGGGCCCTCGCCGTGTTCGGCATGGCCTTTGGACTTGAGAAAATAGGCCGCCATCAACGGCGTGATCATCCGCGCGACAGCAAGCGACATCAGCACCGCGATCACCACGGTGATCCCGAAGTTCTGGAAGAACTGGCCCGACACGCCCGGCATCAGGCCGACGGGGAGGAACACCGCGACAATGCAAAAGCTGGTGGCGACCACCGGCAGGCCGATCTCGTCGGCAGCGTCGATACTGGCCTGATAGGCCGATTTGCCCATGCGCATGTGCCGCACGATGTTCTCGATCTCGACGATCGCATCATCCACCAGCACCCCCGCCACCAGCGCCAGCGCCAGCAGCGACAGGAAGTTGAGGTTGAACCCCAGCATGTCCATGAACCAGAAGGTCGGGATCGCCGACAGCGGGATCGCGACCGCACTGATAAATGTCGCACGCCAGTCGCGCAGGAACAGGAACACCACGACCACAGCCAGCACCGCACCTTCGACCAGCGCCCACATCGAGGACTTGTACTGGCCGCGGGTGTAGGTGGTGGTGGTCGAAAGCTTGATGAATTTGACGCCGGGGTTCTCGGCCTCAATCGCGTCCATTTCCTTCAGCGCGCCGTCATAGACGGAAAGATCGGATGCACCGCGGGCGCGGTTCATCAGGAAGTTGACCACTTCCTTGCCATTGACCTCGGAGATCGAGGTGCGTTC
>RDXA01000287.1 GCA_004292705.1 Sphingomonadales bacterium
GTTCATCCCCGCCGCAATGTCGCGCGCGGCCAGCGGGTGGAACGCGCTGAGCACCCCCATCGGCAGCGCGGTTAGCAGCAGGATATACATCACATAGAGAAAGCTCGGCCGGGCACGGCTGGTCCAGGGGTCTTTCGAGTTCGCCTCGGCGACGATCGCCTGAAGCTGCGTTTCGAGCATCTGCATTTCCTGCGAGCCCTGCAGCGTGATCAGTTCGAGCTTGGCGCGGGCCTGCGCTTCCTTGTCGGGGATGATCTTGTCGATGATCGAGGCGATGGGGCCAATGAGGACGTCGATAAGGGCCATTTTGTGCGCTCCTTGGGTGTGAGTCGCGCAGTAAAATGACCAAATAGGTTAGTGTAGGAAAATGAATTAACCTATTCTGTGTTGGCTTCGGCCAGCAGCCGCTGTGCCAGCGCCAGATGCGGGCGGTCCAGCATCGCCCCGTCCAGCGCCACGACGCCTGCACCGGGATGGTCGGCGAAGGCTTGCACAACCGCGCGGGCATGGGCGATCTCCCCGGCACTCGGGGTGAAAGCTGCGTTGATCGGATCGACCTGCGCCGGGTGGATCGCCAGCATCCCGCGAAAGCTGCGCCGGGTGGATCGCCAGCATCCCGCGAAAGCCCTGCGCCCGCACTGACTTGGCGCGGCGCTCCAGCGCTTCGAGGTCGCGGAATTCGGGCTGCACCGTCTCGATCGCCGCTACCCCCGCCGCCGAAGCGCCGATCAGGCACAGGCTACGCGCCATTTCATACGTGTGCGCATATTCGCCGTCCGGCCCGCGCTGCTCACGCGCGCCCAGAGCGGAGGACAGATCCTCCGCCCCCCAACTCATCGCCACCAATCGGGCACGGCCCGGATAGTCGCCGGCGTAATCGCCGGTCTTGAATATCGCGGCGGCTGTTTCGGTTACCAGCGCGGCAATCAGCGTGCGGCCCTGAGGGATGCCATGGGCTGCTTCCAGTGCGGTCAGATAGTGGTGCAGCCGGGTGATATCTGCCGCCCCTTCGGCCTTGGGCAGAAACACACCGCCGGGCTGGGCCGGGATCACCGCGACGAGATCGGCAATGCAATCGGCGGTCGAAACCGGATTGATCCGAACCCACAGTCTTGCGCGCTTGTGCGATGCGGCAATCTGGTCGGCCACCATCGCGCGGGCCGCCGCCTTGTTTTCGGGCGCTACCGAGTCCTCTAGGTCGAGCAACGCGATATCTGCCGCGCTGGCAATCGCCTTTTCCATCTTCCTGGCGCTATCGCCCGGCGCAAACAGCCATGAGCGCATCGGGAGCAGGGCGGGGGTGGTGTGAGCCATCGGGACAATCCTCTCATCGTCGCCCCAGCGCTTACGAAGCGCCGAGGCGCCCTGCAAGTCTGCGTCATTTGCCCGATGCCGGGGACGAACGCGTCTTTCCATTAGGCGGCAGGCCGACAGGTTGCTATGAAAGACGCATATTCAACCAGCGGGAGAGCCGCCTGTGGCAATCGCATTTTCGGTAAATGGCAAGCCGGTGAACGTGGAGGCCGAGGCCGACACGCCCTTGCTCTGGGTATTGCGCGATGATCTGAAGCTGACCGGGACGAAGTTCGGCTGCGGGGTTGCGGCCTGCGGGGCCTGTTCGGTGCATGTTGATGGTGCGGTAACGCGTTCGTGCAGCTTGGCCGTCAGCGACGTCGCCGGCAAGGCGGTGACCACGATCGAGGGGCTGAAGGCCGCCGACGGGACGCTTCACAAGGTGCAGCAGGCCTGGGTCGATGCGCAGGTGCCGCAATGCGGCTATTGCCAGTCGGGCCAGATCATGGCCGCCGTCGCGCTGATCGAGCAGGTTGGCACGCCGTCTGATGCGCAGATCGACGAGGCCATGACCAATATCTGCCGCTGCGGCACCTACCCGCGTATCCGCAAGGCGATCCTCGCCGCCACTGGCGCGGCCGCAAGCCAGGGAGCTGCGTGATGGCTGACAATCCTACGCCCGATCTCGATCTCCCCGAAACCGCGGACGCCCCCGCCGCCAAGCCCAAGCGCAAAGGGGTGAAGCGCCGCATCTTCCTCGCCGGTTCCGCCCTGCTGGTAGGCGGCGGTATCTTCGGCGTGTGGTGGGCCGACAGCAGCGTCAAGACCAAGGCAAAGTCGCTGACTGTGGGCGAGGGCGAGCACGGTTTTGCCACCTGGATGAAGATCGCCGAGGATGACACCGTCACGGTCTATTCCCCGCATATCGATTTCGGTCAGGGTTCACACACGGCTCTGGGCCAGATGCTCGCCGACGAGCTTGATGCCAGCTGGGATAAGGTGGCAATCGAACAGGCTCCGGCTGACCTCGCCTTTGCCAATTCTGCGCTGGCCAAGGGTTTTTTGCCGAGCATGACAGGCGAGTTCGCCGCCGGTCTGATCCCTGATGCCGTGATCGGCATGATGGCGCGTTCGATGCCCTTGCAGATCACCGGCGGGTCTTCCGCTATTCGCTTTACCGGCGAAGTCGCCATGCGCCGCACGGGCGCTGCGGTGCGCGCGGCACTGATTGCCGAAGCGGCTGATCGTCTGGGTGTCCCTGAAAGCGAGTTGACCACCGTCGACAGCAAGGTCACCCACGTCAAGTCGGGCAAGTCGCTGCGCTATGGCGAACTCGCGGCCGGCGCGGCGGAGCGTTCGCTCGATAGTGATCCGGTGCTCAAGACCCGCGACCAGTGGACCCTGATCGGCAAGCCCGTCCCCCGGCGCGACATACCCGCCAAGGTCGATGGCAGCGCGGTTTACGGGATCGACTTCACCTTGCCCGACATGCGCGTGGCCACCATCGCGGCAGCGCCGGTGCGGGGCGGCAAGCTGGAATCGGTGGATGAGGCCCCGGCCTTGGCGGTCAAGGGTGTCGAAAAGGTCGTAAAGCTCGATGATGCGGTGATCGTCGTCGGCAAGGGCTACTGGCAGGCACAGAAAGGCCTTGCCGCGCTTAACCCCACATTCTCTGACGGCGGCAACGCGGCCGTGTCTACCCCGGCGATTTACGCCGCGCAGACCAAGCTTCGCGCTGGCGGCAAGCCCGACAACGAAGGCGGAGACGGCGATGTCGAAGCGGCCTTCGGTGCGGCGGGCGCAAAGGTGGTTGAAGCCGAATACCGCGTGCCCTTCCTCCACCACGCCATGATGGAGCCCTTCGCGCTCACCGGCCATTTCAAGGATGGCAAACTCACCCTGTGGGGCGGTTTGCAGGATCCGCTCAGCACCCGCACCAAGGCGGCCAAGGCTGCGGGGCTGGCGGTTGATGATGTCATCTTCAACCCGATGATCATGGGCGGCGGGTTTGGGCGGCGCTTCCCCGATCTGGTCGAGATCATCGATCAGGTCGCACTCCTTGCCAAGCAAGTACCTTATCCGGTCAAACTGATCTGGAGCCGCGAGGAGGAGCTGCGTCACGGCACCTATCGCCCGCAATCGTCCGCCGGGCTCAAGGCTGCGATCAAGGACGGAAAGATCACCGGTTGGCGCACGGATTACGCCCAGAGCGGCAATGCCGAGGGCGAAGTGCCGTTCATCTATGCCATCCCGGCGACCTCGCGGCGCCATTTTGCCTATCAGTCGAACCAGATCGATGGCCCCTGGCGGTCGGTCAATGCGACGCAGATCGGGTTCTACACCGAGAGCTTCATGGATGAACTCGCGGCGGCGGCGGGGGAGGAGCCCTATCGCTTCCGGCGCAAGCATCTGGCTCCGGGATCGCGCCATCTCGCGGTGCTGGACGCAGTGGCCGAGAGGTCGAACTGGGATAGCCCGCTGCCCGACGGGGTCGGACGCGGCATTGCCATCGTCGAGAGCTTCGGCACGATTGTCGCCGAGGTGATCGAGGTGAGCCTGAATGAGGACGGCAGCCCGAAGGTGCTGAAGGCCTTCGCCGTCGTCGATTGCGGCACAACCGTGAACCCCCTCAACGCCGAAGCGCAGGTCGCGGGCGGCCTGATCATGGGGCTATCGTCAGCCATCGGCGAGCAGGTGACGCTGGACAAGGGCGCGGTGGTGCAAAGCAATTTCACCGATTACCCGATCCTCAAGCTCGCCGAGGCGCCGCCTGTGGTGGATGTCCACTTCATCGAGAGCGGCGCCAAGACCGGCGGGCTCGGCGAGCCCGGTCTCCCGCCTGCCACACCTGCGCTCGCCAATGCCATCGCGGCGGCAACGGGCAAGCGTATCCGCAACCTGCCGGTCCTGACGCAGGCGAAGGCCTGATTTGCAGGACTGGTCGGCGCTGATCCTCGCCGGTGGAGCGGGGCAGCGCTTTGGCGGGGGCAAGCTGCTGGCAGCGCTGGCGGGCGAGCCTGTGATCTCTCGTACCACCGAAGCGGTCGCGGCAGCGGGCTTTGCCGAGGTGCTGGTGGTGAGCGGAGCGGATGATCGAGGCATTCGAGCGGCGCTGGCGGGCCTACCTTGCCGGATCATCCACGCGGCCGACTGGGCCGAGGGTATGGCAGCCACCTTGCGCACCGGACTTGCCGCGCTTACGCCCGAGGCGCGCGGGGTGTGCGTGTTTCTTGGCGATATGCCGCTGGTGCCGGTGCAGCTTTGCGCTGAGCTGACGGCGGCGGCTGAGGACGCAGGCTTCGCCGCGCGGCCGCGCTTTGCCGGCAAACCGGGCCATCCGGTCGCCTTCACCCGAACCGCCTTTGCCGATCTCATGACGCTCGAAGGCGATCAGGGCGCAACCGCTCTTTTGAAATCCCGAGCCGAGGCGGTTGCCTATTGCGACACCGCAGATAGCGGCGTGCTCTTCGACATCGACACGCCCGATGACCTCGCC